>CAZRNL010000005.1:0-27780 GCA_964601395.1 uncultured Silicimonas sp.
CGCCAATTTCATCCTGATGGATTACGGCACCGGCGCGATCTTCGGCTGCCCGGCGCATGACCAGCGCGACCTCGATTTCGCGCGGAAGTATGACCTGGCGGTGATCGACTGCTTCATGGCGGCGGAAGGCGGAGAGTCTGTGGGCCGCGAGGCCTTCGTTCCACCCAAGTCCGAAAAGGTGCGCTGGCTCAACGCCTTCGCCTGGCCCGAACTGGCGACGGGCGAGGAGGCCATCGACGCCGCCATCGCCCATTGTGAGGCAAATGGCGTGGGGCGGGGCGTCACGAAGTATCGGCTGCGCGACTGGCTGATCTCGCGCCAGAGGTTCTGGGGCTGCCCGATCCCGGTGGTGCATTGCCCGGCCTGCGGCACGGTGCCCGAGGCGCGCGGGAACCTCCCCGTGCGGCTTCCCGACGACGTGACCTTCGACCGGCCGGGCAACCCGCTCGACCGGCATCCGACGTGGAAGCACACCGCCTGCCCGAAGTGCGGCGGCGCAGCCGCGCGCGAGACCGACACGATGGACACCTTCGTGGACAGCTCGTGGTACTTCGCCCGCTTCACCGCGCCCCACGCCGCCACGCCGACCGATCCGGCGGAAGCCGCCTACTGGATGAACGTCGACCAGTATATCGGCGGCATCGAGCACGCGATCCTGCACCTCTTGTATTCCCGCTTCTTCGCCCGCGCGATGCACATCTGCGGCCACCTGCCCGCCAGCGCCATCGAACCATTCGACGCGCTTTTCACGCAGGGCATGGTGACGCACGCGATTTATCGAACTATCGACACACCAGGTGACTTTTCTGATGACTTCAACAAGGATTTCAAAGTCATCCGTTACAAGTATCACTACCCCGAAAGCATAGAAATTCGTGACGGAAAAGCTTTCGTAATTGCTACGGGGAATGAAGCGGAAATCATCCCCTCCGCCAAGATGTCTAAGTCCAAGAACAACGTCGTCGATCCCGTCGCCATCATCGACCGCTACGGCGCCGATACCGCGCGCTGGTTCGTGCTCAGCGATTCTCCGCCCGAGCGCGACGTGGAATGGACCGCGTCCGGCGCCGAGGCCGCGTTCAAGCACCTCTCCCGCGTCCACCGCCTGTCGGCCGAGATCGCCGAGGGCGGCGACACCGGATCGGACGACGACGCGCTTCTGAAAGAGATGCACAAGACCATCCACGACGTGACCCTGGGTATCGACAGCTTCGGCTTCAACGCGGCCATCGCCAAGCTCTACGCCTTCACCAATACCCTTGCGAAATCAAGGGCTTCGCGCAGCGCCCGCCGCCAGTCCATCCTGACGCTGGCGCAGCTCATGTCCCCCATGACGCCGCATCTCGCGGAAGAGGTCTGGGCGATGCAGGGCGCCGAGGGCCTGATCGCCGACGCGCCCTGGCCCAGAGCCGACGAGGCGATGCTGGTCGAGGATACCGTGACCCTGCCGATCCAGATCAACGGCAAGCGCCGTTCCGAACTGACCGTCGCCCGCGACCTTGGCAAGGACGAGGTTGAAAAGCTGGTCATGGCCGACGATGCTGTCGTCAGGGCGCTGGCGGGTGGCCAGCCGAGGAAGCTGATCGTCGTGCCGGGTCGTATCGTCAATGTCGTCATCTGAGCTGAACCCATTCGACCGCCGCGCCGTTCTTCTCGGCTTGCTGACGCTGTCGGCCTGCGGATTCGAACCCGTATACGGCCCCGGCGGATCGGCTTCGACGCTCCGGGGCCGGATCGAAATCGCTGCGCCCGCCGACGAGGAAGGTTTTGCGCTGGTGAAGCGGCTGGAAGAGCGTCTGGGCCAGCCGGACAGCGCCGATCTTGGGCTGATCGCGGATATCTACATCACCGAGGAAGCCGTCGGATTCCTCGGCGACGGTACGATCAGCCGCTACAGCGTCTCCGGTCGCGTTGACTGGCGCATCACCCGCCTTGACGACAACGCCGAAGTCATGACCGGCAGCGAGCGGTCGTTCACCAGCTACTCCGCGACATCGACCACCGTGGCCACGATCGTGGCTCGCCGCGATGCGCGCCGAAGGCTGATGGTCGTCATCGCCGACCGAATCCTTCAGGACATCGTGCTGCGATCCGAGGACTTATGAAGCTTTCGACCCGCGACGCCGCCGCCTACTTCCGCAAGCCCGATCCGGCGAAGACCGGGCTTTTGATCTACGGCGGCGACGCCATGCGGGTGGCGCTGCGGCGGCAGGAGGTCATAAAGGCGCTGATCGGTGCCGAGGGCGAGGACGAAATGCGGCTGGCCCGCATCTCCGCCGCCGATCTTCGCAAGGACCCCACGCTGCTTCTGGACGCGATCAAGGCCCAGGGATTCTTCCCCGGACAAAGGGTCGCCTTTGTCGAAGATGCGGGCGACACGCTTTCCGACACCATCGCAGCGGCGCTGATCGACTGGAAAGATGGCGATGCGCAGATCATCGTAACGGCGAGCACACTGGCCGCCAAATCGAAACTGCGGAAGACATTCGAGGATCACCCGAAGTGTTATGCCGTCGGCATATACGACGATCCGCCGACCCGAGAAGAAATCGAGACAGCGCTGACAGCTTCCGGCCTGCGCAATGTTCCATCCGACTCGATGGCCGCCCTCACCGAACTGTCGCGCAACATCGATCCCGGAGATTTCCGCCAGACGCTCGAGAAGATCGCACTCTACAAACTGGGCGACGACGCCGCGCTGACGCCGGAGGAAATCGCTCTCTCCACCCCGGCCTCGATCGAAGCCGCTGTCGACGATGTGCTGAACATCGCGGCGGAAGGTGCCGCGCACGAAATCGGTCCCGTGCTGCGCCGGCTCGAAGCGCAGGGCGTCGGTGCCGTGGCCCTGTGCATAAACGCCACGCGCCATTTCCGCACTCTGCACCAGGTCGCTGCCGATCCGGGCGGAGCGGGATCGGGCATCGGCCGGTTGCGCCCGCCTGTCTTCGGCCCCCGCCGCGACCGCATCCAAAGGCAGGCCTCGGCCTGGGGAATGCACAAGCTCGAACGCGCCCTGGCGCTTCTCCTCGACACCGACCTGACGCTCCGCTCGACGGCGAACGTGCCTGAGATGGCTGTGATGGAACGCGCGCTCCTGCGCCTTGCATGGATGGGAAAAACCTGATGCTGAAAATCGTCGGAACCTTGCGCAGCCGCGCTTTCCGCGTTCTCTGGCTGGCCGAGGAACTCGGCCTTGACTACGAGCACATCGCCGAGCTGCCTCGCTCCGAGGCGGTGACGAAGCTGAACCCCCTCGGGCAGATCCCCATCCTGATCGACGGCGAGACCGTCGTGACCGATTCGCTGGCTATCCTGCACTACATGGCCGACCGCGCGGGCCGCTTCACCCACCCTGCCGGCACCCCGGAACGCGCGCTGGTGGATGCCCGCATCAACTTCATCCTGACCGAGATGGAAGCGCCCCTCTGGCTCGCCGCACGTCACAGCTTCATCCTGCCCGAAGACCGCCGCCACCCCGAGATCAAGCCCTGGCTCAAGGACGATTTCGTTGATGCCGGCGCAAAGTTCGAAACCCTTATCGGTGATGGCACGTTTTTCGCAGGCGACGACTTCACCATCGCGGACATCGTTGCCGCCCATACAATCGGCTGGGCGATCAACGCGAAATTCGAGCCTTCGGACGCGCAGAAGGTCTATCTCACCCGCATGACCGAACGTCCTGCATGGGGCCGCGCACGCAAGGAGGCCTGACGCACAGGCCCTGCGCATCGCCTTTCCCCGACACCTGCCCTAGGTTTCCACCGAAAGGAGACCCCCATGGGCGTGATGATCGACGGCACCTACCACGCGGAGGACCCCGGCCCCGACACGACCGAGGGCGGCCACTTCAAGCGCGCCGAGGCGAAGATCCGCGACTGGATCACGCCCGAAGGCCCATTCGCGCCCGAGCCCGGACGCTATCACCTCTACGTCGCCTGGAACTCCCCCTGGGCGCATCGGGCATTGCTGGCGCGCACCATCCTCGGGCTCGAAGACGCGATCTCCGTCTCCTACGCCCGTCCGCGCCGCACCGATCAGGGCTGGGTCTACGACACCGAAGGCGAATACGCCGACCGCGAACTCGGCGTCACCGCCATCCACCAGGTCTACGCCCGCCAGCGCCCCGGCTATACCGGCCGCCTGACCGTCCCGGTGCTCTGGGATCGGCGGACCGCGCAGATCGTCTCGAACGAATCCGCCGACATCATCCGCATGTTCGCCACCTTCGGGCAAGGCCCCGACCTCTATCCGAAGGCCCACCGCGCCGAAATCGACGCCTGGAACGACCGGATCTACGCCACGCTCAACAACGGCGTCTACCGCGCCGGGTTCGCCCGCACTCAAGACGCCTATGACGAGGCCGTCGCGGAAGTCTTCGCCACGCTCGACGCCATCGAGGACCGCCTGGGCGGTCACGACTGGCTGGCGGGCGACCAGTTCACCGAGGCCGACCTGCGGCTCTTCCCGACGCTGGCCCGCTTCGACGTGGCCTATCACTATGCCTTCAAGTGCAACATCCGCCGGATCATGGATTACCCCGCCCTCTGGGCCTATGCCCGCCGCATCCACGCCATGCCCGGCGTGGCGGATACCGTGCGTTTCTGGGTCTACAAGCAGGGCTACTTCTCGCCATCCGAATTGCGCAATCCGCTGGGCATCGTCCCCGCCGGTCCGGACATCGACTGGTCGCCCGACGCCTGAGTCGCGCGGTCTTGCCGCTCGAGCCAGTCCGCCGCCGCGTCGCCCGCGGCTCGGCCAGTCGCCAGACAGGCCGTCAGCAGGTATCCCCCGGTGGGCGCTTCCCAATCCAGCATCTCGCCCGAGACGAAGGTGCCGGGCCGCGCCTTCAGCATGAAGCCGTTCAGCGCCTCCCAGGGCACCCCGCCACCGGTCGAGATCGCCTCATCCAGCGGCATCATGCCGGCCACCGGAACAGGCAATGCCTTGATCAACCGGGCCAACTGCGGACCCTCGGGCAAGGGCCTGCCCCACTCCGACAGAAGCGCTCGAGCAACGCCTGAAAGCCCGACGACCTTCCGCAAGTGGTTGGAAAGAGTGTCCTTCCCCCGCGGACGCGACAACCGTACTTCCAACTCGCGAAGGTCCAGATCCGGTGCCAGATCCAGCGTCAGCGCCGCGCCGTCCCGGACTGACATCGACACTTCGTAGACGCCGCCGCCTTCCATACCGCCCGACGAGATCACCCACTCGCCCCGACTCTCCGCTCCGCCGGCAGCAAGCCGCGTCGCCTTGACCGGCTGACCGATGTGCGGCGCCATGTAGGGCGTCCAGTCCACCCGGATCCCGACGTTCGACGGCTTGAACGGCGCCACCGGCACGCCTTCGGCCGCAAGAACCTCGGCCCAGCCTCCATCCGAGCCCAGCCGCCGCCAGCTTGCCCCGCCCAGCGCCAGCACCGCGACCTCCGCTTGAAGCCGCAGCGAACCGTCCGGCGTCCGGAACAGCCAGTCCTGCCCGTCCCAACCGACCCAGCGCGTCCGGGTCCGGATCGAGACGCCCGCCCCGCCCAGACGCGCGAGCCAGGCCCGCAGCAACGGCGATGCCTTCATGGCCTTCGGAAACACCCGACCGGTCGATCCGGTGAAGACCGGCTGCCCCAGCTCTTCGGCCCAGGCGCTTACCTCCATCGGTCCGAAACGCCTTAGCGCCGCCGACAATGCCTCACCACCGTCCGCATAGCGCCCCAGGAACCGATCCATGTCCTCGGCCTTGGCCAGATTGAGCCCGGACTTGCCCGCCATCAGGAACTTGCGGCCGACTGACGGCATCGCGTCGACCAGCATCACGCGATGGCCACGCGCCGCCAGTCGCTCGGCAGCGGCCAGCCCCGCGGGTCCGGCGCCGACAATCAGCGCTTCGGTCTTGTCAGCCGTCTCTGTCATCCCAACCTAAG
Source organism: uncultured Silicimonas sp. (assembly GCA_964601395.1). Classification (GTDB taxonomy): domain Bacteria; phylum Pseudomonadota; class Alphaproteobacteria; order Rhodobacterales; family Rhodobacteraceae; genus JAVJUV01. The sequence continues at coordinate 5,915 of CAZRNL010000005.1, forward strand.
TGCCATGAACGATCCCGTCTGTCTTCTCTGCGAGCGCCCAGTTTCCCCGGGACGTCCGGGAAGCGACACCAAAGAGATTGACCCTAGTCAACGCAGACCAGGGCATTTCCTGCTGTCCTGGCGCAAAAAGGAGTAACCTCATGGCCTGTATCTACACCGAGCACAAAACCCTGCCCGTCGTCGAAATCCTCGTGGACGGGCGCGTTTCCGAGCACGATATGGACGAAATCCTTCCGAAAATGGAGGCCTTCATCGAAAAGCACGGGAAGGTGCGCATGGTCGAGATCATCGAGCGCTTCGAAGGTTTCGATCCTTCGACCATTCTCGACGGGATAAAATTCGACGTGAAGCACATGACCGATCTGACCCACGTGGCCGTGGTGACCGATACGCCCTGGATAGGCTTCATGACTCGCGCGGCGGCTGCGGTCGTGCCACTGACGATCCGCGTCTTCGACCTCGACGCGCTGGACGAGGCGCGCGCCTGGATCGCAGCGCCGGAAAAGGCCTAGTCCAGCATCGACTTGATCGCGGCGACATGATCGCGGCTTGCAGCCAGTGCGTCTGCCGCCAGTGTCCGGGCCTCGGACAGAGGATCTTCGGCGATTCGGTCGATCAGTCCCATGGAAAGGGCTTCGGCGGCGGGTATCTTCGCGCCCCCCATGAGCAGCATCTTCGCCCGCGCCGGTCCGATCAGGGCCGTCAGACGACCGGGGTCCGAGGGCTGCGGCAGGAAGCCCAGCTTCATCACCGGGTAGAAGATCGACGCGCTTGGCACCGCGATTCTTATGTCCGCCGCCAGTACGATGCCGAGCGCGCCCCCGGCGGCGGTCCCGTTCAGCGCCGCAATCGTCAGGATCGGCGCATCGGCCAGGGCGCTCGAGAGACTCTCCCAGACCGGATCGCCCGCAAGGCCCGAGCGGGCTTCGTCCAGGTCGGCTCCCGCCGAGAAGACCTTGCCACGTCCCGTCAGAACCAGCGCCCGCACGTTCCTGTCGTCCGCCGCCCGCTCGACCGTGCTGGCCAGCGCGAGCAACATCTCGCGCGTCAGCGCGTTGGCCTTGGCCGGACGGTCCAGCGTGATGATCCGAAGCGCGCCTTCGGTTTCGACCTCGATCATCCGACCACACCGATCCGCCGACGGATCGCTTCATCCCGAAGCGAGATTTCCTCACCGAGGTACTCATCCGCATCTGCCGAGCACATCCACAGAAGCGCTTCCGCAGGCCACTCTGCCGGAATGTGATCGGACCAGTCCAACCGGCTGACCGGGTTGACGCCGCTGGCCTTGATCTCGCGCTGCATCTCGGTTGCCACCGTGCCGGGCGACAGGCCCATCGCCCGGATGCCCGCCCCGCGGTTCTCCAAATCCACCATGCGCGTCAGCATCGCCGCCCCGGCCTTCGATGCGCAATAGTGAGACCAGGCCTCGACCGGGTTATGCGCCGCGCCGGAGGACACGGTCAGGATCGTCCCGCCTCCCGCTTCTATCATGCCGGGCAAGACCGCCCGCATCCCGTGGTAGACGCCCTTCAGATTGATATCGATCGCCTTGCCCCAGCCCTCGGGGTCGGAGGTCGCGAGGTGTGCAATGGGCTCGATCACGCCCGCGTTGTTGATCAACACATCGACCGACCCGAAAGCGTCCTTCGCGGCCCTCACGGCGGCCTCGAATTCCCAGTACCGACTGACGTCACAAGGCACCGCCAGCGCGGCGGTGCCGATACTTCCCGCGATCCGCGCGATTGCCTCACCGGACCGGGCCAGAAGAACGACATTCGCGCCAGCCCGGCTGAACGCCAGCGCCGCGGCTTCTCCGATGCCCCGGCTTGCCCCGGTTACCATCACGGTTTTGCCATCAAACTGCATTTCCGCCTCCATTTTGCCATACTGCGTGCTATCACAGTCACGATTACTTGGTCCTTCTCCGAAGGGACAGCCCGGCCTTGACCGTCTACCAATCTGCCACGATTGTGACCCCGACCACCCATTTGCACCGGATGAAACACATGACGTTTACTCGCATTTTGACCACGACCTCGGCGATGGCGCTGCTGGCAGGCCCGGCCATGGCCGATCTGACCGCCGAGCAGGTCTGGACCGACTGGAGAGACCTTCTCGCAAGCTATGGCGCCGAAATCACGACCACGAGCGAAGACCAGTCGGGCGGAACGCTCACGGTCTCGGGCCTGACAACGGCGTTTACCGTTCAGGACGGTTCGATGTCCTTGAACCTTGGTGACATCAGTTTCACCGAACAGGGCGACGGCTCGGTCGTTGTGACCATGCAGGAAAGCCTGCCTTTCAGCATGGAAGTGACCGACCCCGACGGCAAGGACGGGACGATCGGCTTCACCATCAATCAGCCCGGCGCCCTTTTGGTTGCGTCCGGCGACACCGACAACCTGCGCTATCACTTCGACTATCCGACGATGACGATGACCGATCTTGTCATTGAGGGCGACGACGTGCCGGAAGACCTTCCGGTCGAGTTCGAGATGACCCTGACCGGCATGACGGGATGGACGACATTGACCGACGGCGACCTTCGCTCGTTCGGCAGCGAAGTCAGCGTCGCGTCGATGAACATGGACATGGCCTTCGACGATCCCGAAGAAGGCACTGGAGGCATGAAGTTCTCGATTTCCGATCTGAACCAGACATCCAGCGGTTCGATCGGAAGCCTTACCATGGACATGTCGGCGGTTCAGATGATCGAGGCCGGATTGCGTCAGGTCGCGAAGGGGTCCTATGGCCCGTCGACCTTCGAGTTTACCTTCGATGGCCCGGACGGAGCGATGGCTTTTGCAGGTGCCGCCGAGTCGGGCGAACTCGACATGACCTTCGACGAGGCCGGCTTGAACTACGGCGGTGTAACGCGCGGCATGACGATGACCGTCGGCGGCTCAGTCATCCCCTTCCCGCCGCTGACCTTCAAGATGGCGGAATCCGCCGGACGGCTTGCCATTCCGCTGGTTCCCTCCGAGGAAGCGCAGGACTTCACGTTGCTCTCCACGATTGTCGGGCTTGAGATCGACGACATGCTCTGGAGCATGTTCGACCCGACCCAGCAACTGCCGCGCGATCCCGCCACGCTGGTGGTGGATCTCGGCGGATCGGTCGTCTTGAGCGAGGACTTCACCGACCCGGAATATGCCGAGAACCCAGACGCGCCTCCGGGCACGATCGAGGCAGTGTCTATCAATGAAATCCGGCTGAAACTGGCCGGTGCCGAACTGACGGGCGACGGCGACTTCACCTTCAACAACGACATGGGCATGCCGGTCCCCTCAGGCACGGCCAATATGATGCTGACCGGCGGCAACACGTTGCTCGACACGCTTGTGGCGATGGGCCTTGTCCCGGAAGACCAGGCGATGGGTGCCCGGATGATGCTTGGGCTCTTCGCCCGTCCCGGTGACGGAGAGGACACGCTGGTCTCGACCATCGAGGTCAACGAGGACGGATCTGTCCTTGCCAACGGCCAACGGATCAAATGATCCAGATACGATCCTGAAATCGCCGCCTTCGGGCGGCGATTTTCGTTCGTGCGGACTGAACCTTGCGGCGCTGCCCGTCACGGACTAGGTGCGAGGAAACACCGAAAGAACGCCATGACCGATCTTGCCGCCCTCACCGCCTCGCTTCTTGACGCCGCCCGTAAGGCGGGAGCCCAATCCGCCGACGCCATCGCCACCTCCGGCACCTCGCTCTCGATCGAGGTTCGGGCAGGAGCGCTGGAGCATGCCGAACGCGCCGAAGGCGTGGAAATCGGCCTCCGCGTTCTGATCGGAAAGCGTCAGGCCTGTGTCTCGGCTTCCGACGTGAACCCCTCGACCATCTCCGAGATGGCCGAACGGGCCGTCGCCATGGCCCGCCTTGCCCCCGAAGACCCGTCCATCGGTCTTGCCGACCCCGACCAGATTGCAACCGATTGGGCGATTGAAGCGCTTGACCTCGTCGAGAATGGTCCCGAACCGATCCCAGCCGATCTGCAGGACGCCGCCATCCGCGCCGAAGCCACCGCGCTTGCCCATGACGGCATCAGCCAGGTCCAGTCGTCTTCGGCGGGCTTTGCGCGAAACGGCGTCCACCTTGCCGCGACAAACGGCTTCGCGGGCGGATACGAACGCTCGTCGCACTGGCTGTCCACCGTTGCAATCACCGGGACAGGCACAGCCATGGAGCGCGACCATTTCGGCGAAAGCCGTGTCTACCGGGGCGACCTTCCCTCGCCGGAAGAGGTGGGACGCATTGCCGCCGAACGCACACTCAGCCGCCAAGGGGCGAGAAAGCCGAAAACCGGAAACTTCCCGGTTCTCTACGACGAACGTGTGTCCTCGGGTCTGATCGGACACCTGCTTCAGGCCTCCAATGGTGCAATGATCGCGCGCGGTTCTTCGTGGCTGAAGGACCGCCTGGGCGAACAGGTACTGCCCGCGACGCTCTCCATAGTCGAAGACCCTCTTCGCCCGCGGGTCAGCGGATCAAAGCCCTTTGACGGTGAGGGCCTTCCCACCCGTGCACGCTCCATCGTCGAGAACGGCATCCTGATGAACTGGACGCTGGACCTTGCCACCGCCCGGAAACTGGGGCTTGAAAGCACGGCAAACGCGGCACGCGGGGCGTCCTCGCCGCCGTCGCCGTCCGTCAGCAACATAGCCCTGACCGAAGGCGACCAGTCGCTTGAAGACCTCATGCGCGACATGGGCACAGGGCTTTACGTGACCTCTCTGATCGGCTCGTCGATCAATGCCACGACGGGCGACTATTCGCGCGGTGCTTCTGGGTTCTGGATCGAGAACGGTGAAATTGCTTTCCCGGTCAACGAATGCACGATCGCGGGCAACCTGCACGAGATGCTCCGCACAATCCGTCCCGCGAACGATGCGCGGCCGTGGACATCGCGCGTCGTGCCGTCGCTTCTGGTTGAAGGCCTGACCGTTGCCGGCGAGTGACCTCGACCTTCTGGCCGATGCCGCCCGGGAAGCGGGCCGCATCGCCCGAGCCTTCTGGCGCGAAGATCCCCAGGTCTGGGACAAGGGCAGCGACGATCCGGTCAGCGAGGCCGACTTCGCCGTCGACACCTATCTGAAAACGGCGCTTCTGGCCGCCCGCCCCGATTATGGTTGGGTCAGCGAAGAAACCGAGGACGATCCCGCACGCCTGTCCGCCCGGCGGGTCTTCATCGTCGATCCGATCGACGGCACCCGCGCCTTCGTAGCGGGCGAACCGACCTGGGCGCACTCGCTCGCCGTGGTCGAAGACGGTCTGGTCACGGCTGCCTGCGTCTACCTTCCGGTGCGCGACAAGTTTTACACCGCAGCAAAGGGCGTCGGTGCGACCCTGAACGGTCAGCCGATCCGGGCAAGCCTTGGCGACACCATCCCGAACGCCCGAGTCCTGACACCCAGGGTCACGATGCAGGAGCAGTTCTGGAAATCCGGCGCGCCGGGGTTCGAGCGTCATTTCCGCCCCTCCCTCGCCTATCGCCTGGCGCTGGTCGGCGAAGGCCGCTTTGACGCGATGCTGACCCTGCGGCCTGCGTGGGAGTGGGATATCGCCGCCGGGGCCCTCATCGTCGAAGAGGCGGGCGCGCGGGTCACCGACCGACACGGCGCGTCGCTGATCTTCAACAGCCCTTCCCGCCAGACCTCAGGTGTCGTGGCCGCCAGCCTTGCCCTGCATCCCCTGTTCCTGAAGGAACTTGCCTGACGGGTGCGGCAAGGAAGCCCGCGAGCTGCCGTCAGAACACCCGATGGTCGCCCAGGTTGACCTCGACATCTGACCGCACCACACGCGCATAGTGCTGAAACAACGTCTCCTCGCCGAACTCCGGCGTGGCATCCGCATCGTACCGCGCGGTTTCCGCATCCCAGACCAGCATGGATTCGGTCGCGTAGTAACGGCCGATCCGCGCCAGTTCAGCCTTGGCCGCCAGCCGGTCCGACACTCGCCCCGCCAGCCCCAGACCCGCGGCGATGACGTCGAAGAGCCCAACGGGAACGTGGCGGTATCGCGGTTCGCGGCCCGTCAGACGGAACAGCTCCGCCCCCTGCTCCTTCGGAGTGATAGCCGGTCCCGGTCCGCCGATCGGAAGAATACGGCCTCGTTTATCGGGATCGCGCAGGCACAACGCCATGAAGCGCCCGAGGTCACGGTCGGCGATCGGCTTGCAGCGCGTCAGCGCACCATCCCCGAACAGCAGGTAGGGCTTGCCGTTTCGTACCCTGCCTATTTGTCCCGACAAGGATTTGAAGAAGGCAGTGGGCCGAACGATGGAATACTCCAGCCCCGACCCGATCAGTTCCGCCTCGAAGGCCAGCTTCGCGTGCTGAAAGGCGAGCAACGGCTTCTGCACGCAAATCGCAGACATGAGCACGACATGCCCGACTCCGCTGTCCTGCGCGATCCGCAGCGCATTGCCTTGCGCCGCGTGGTCGATGGCCCAGGCTTCGTTCGGCACGCCTGTACGGGATGCAAGGCAGGAAACCAGCGCGTCGAACCGCTCGCCGCAAAACCCGTCCCGCGCCAGAGACCCCGCGTCGGTCACGTCCGCCACCCGCACCGTCAGCCCCTTGCGGGCATCGACAGGCAACCCGCCGCGATGAACCGCCACGACCTCATGCCCCGCCTCCAGAAGCGCGCCCAGCGTCGCCGCCCCGGCCGTTCCCGTCGCTCCCAGAAGCATCACGCGCATGCGTCGTTCCGTCCTTGCTGCAACCTGCCGCTGCTCCGGGTATTGCATATCCACGCGCTTGACCCCACCCCTGCACGCGTTAGCCTCGCGCGCGATCACGAAGGAGCTTCAGATGACCCAGAGACTGCACCTCGTCTTCGGCGGAGAACTGGTCGACCCCTCGAAGAATGTCTTCAAGGACGTTGACGACATCCACATCGTCGGCATGTATCCGGATTACAGAAGTGCCTACGACGCCTGGAAATCCGAAGCGCAGCGCACCGTCGATAACGCCCACACGCGCTACTACATTGCGCATATCCACCGGTTGCGGGATGAAGAGGCCGCTGCGTCCTCGACCGAGGAGTTGGGCAACTGACAACAACCCGCCCCCGGCTGATTTCGCGCCTTCTCTACGGCGCCGGCCGCCTGCGTGACCTTTCGCTGTCCCGAGGCAGCGACAAAGAGGAACCGAGGGCAACCGAAAGGCTGGGACAGCCAAGCCGGGCCCGTCCCGACGGATGCCTGCTATGGTTCCAGGCGATGTCGCCCGATGACGCCAGCGCCGCACCCGCCATCGCCCAGGAGCTTTCGCGCGCGCGGGGCGAGACGATCAGGGCCCTCGTGACGACCGTCGAGAACGGGCCCCTGATCCCGGCAGTCGCCGAGCGGGTCATTCACCAGCTTGCGCCGGGTGAAACAACCGGATCGGTATCCAGGTTCATGGATTACTGGCATCCCGACGTCGGCATCGTCCTCGGAGTGCCGGATCGGCCGAACCTGATCCACGCCGCACGCGACCGCGGTATTCCCCTCTTCCTGGCCGCTCCCAACCGGGGATCTCTTGGAATCCACAGGCGGCTGTCCTACTTGTCCGCTTCCCTTCTCGGCCAGTTCGACATGTGCCTCGCCGCATCGGCAGCAGATGCGGCTGTCCTGCAACGCCATTTCGACGATGGGATCAAGATCGCCGTCACAGGCCCGCTCAGCGACACCACGTTCGCACTTCCCTGCAGCGAGACCGAACGCGATGCGACCGCCGCGATCCTGAAGGGCAGGCCGGTCTGGCTGGCCGCTGACATCTCGGACCGGGAAGTCGACGCCCTCGATGCCGCGCAGCGCTGGGCCCTTCGCTCGTCGCATCGCCTTTTGCTTGTCGTTGTGCCACGGGATCTTTCTCTGGGGCCAGCAATCGCTGCGGCCCTGCATTCCCGGGGATGGCAGGTCGGGCTGCGGTCGGCCGGCGACGACCCCGTTGAAGCGGTTCAAGTCTTCGTTGCCGACACTCCGGAGGAACTTGGGCTCTGGTACCGACTGGCTCCGATCAGCTTCGTCGGCGGCACGCTGTTCGATACCGGCCAGCAGTCCGACCCCTATGCAGCGGCGGCCCTGGGGTCCGCAGTCCTGCACGGACCATACACCGGCGAGAACAAGTCGCGCTTCGAACGGCTTGCCGCCGGTGGGGCCTCGGTCGCGGTCACCGACGCCGATTCCCTCGGAAAGGCCGTGCAGTCGCTCCTCGCCCCCGACCGGGCCGCGATGCTGGCGGAAGCCGGGTGGCGCGTCACCACAGAAAGCGCGCATGTCGTTGAAAAATTGACCGAGCTTATCGGCCTCGCGCTCGACGAACGCGAGGGAAAGCGGTGAGACCTCCCGGTTTCTGGAACAACCTGCCGGCCCATCCCGGATGGCAAGCGCGCCTGCTTGCGCCCCTCGGTGCGATCTATTCCAAGGCTACCGCGCGACGGGTCGCGCGCCCACCCGAGGTAAGGTCGAACGTCCCGGTGATCTGCGTCGGCAACCTCAATGTAGGCGGAACCGGCAAGACGCCTACCGTGATCGCCCTGATCGAACGTCTCCAGAGACACAGGGTTCACGTCGTGTCTCGCGGGTACGGCGGAAGTCTTGAAGGGCCTGTCGAGGTTGACGAGCGCAGGCACACTGCGAGCGAGGTCGGAGACGAGCCCCTGCTCGTTTCGGCATTTGCTCCCACCTGGATCGCCCGCGACCGAGCCGCCGGCGTTCGCGCGTCGGAAGCCGCGGGCGCCGAGGTGATCCTTCTGGACGATGGGTTTCAGAACCCGAGCGTCGCAAAGACGATCGGAATCGTCGTCGTTGATGCGGCGCGCGGATTCGGCAATGGGATGGTCATTCCCGCCGGACCGCTTCGCGAGCCCGTTTCGGCGGGTTTGGCGCGCGCCGACCTTCTGGTCACGATCGGCGATCCCACCGCACAGGGGCACTTTTCGCGGCTCTGGCTTGGTGAGATTGCGGTCCCGCGCGTTACGGCGCGGATCGCCCCGCTTGAGACGGGCATGGACTGGGCAGGACTGCGGGTTCTGGCATTCGCGGGCATCGGCCATCCCGAGAAGTTCTTCTGGACGCTCCGCGACCTGGGCGCCGAACTGATCCGAACCGAACCGCTGAGCGATCACCAGCCCCTGACAGACACGCTGATGAAACGCCTTGAATTGGAGGCCACCGCGCTTTCCGCCCAGCTTGTGACGACGGAAAAGGACGCTGTGCGATTGCCTCAGAGCTTTCGGCCGAAGGTGCTCACCCTGCCGGTACGCCTGAAATTCACCAATGCCGATGCGCTTGACGTGACCCTCAGCCGGATTGGTTTGACCTGATCCTCTGGCCATCCCGGTCCAGCGCAGGGGCTGCCTCCATTCCGCGGATTTCGGCATCGCTGAAACGGAACGGGGGCCGGACACCGGGCACTCCGTCATCCTCGCGCCGCAGTCCGCGCGCGATAACCTGCGGATCGGCAAAGACTTCGCTCATGTCGTTGATGGGACCAGCGGGCACGCCTTCGACCTCGCAGGCGGCAAGCAGGTCGGTCTTTGTCCAAAGCCCGGTCTCTGCCTGCAAATGCGCGGTCAATTCATCGCGAAGCGCGATGCGCTGGGCATTCGTCGCGTACTCCGCCGCCTCCGCAAGATCGGATCGGCCGAGAAGCCCGCAAAGCCGCCTGTACTGACCGTCATTTCCCGTCGCTATGATGATCCAGCCATCGGCACACCCGAAGACCTGGTAGGGCATCAGGTTCGGATGGGCGTTGCCCAGCCGTTGCGGCGACACCCCGGTCACGAGATAATTCATCGCTTGGTTCGCGGTGATGGAAACGGCGGTATCCATCAGGGCCATGTCGATGTGTTGACCCCGACCCGTGGTCTGGCGCTGGATCAGCGCCGCCTGGATGGCGATAACCGCATAGAGGCCGGTGAAGATGTCGGTCACCGCGACCCCGACCTTCTGAGGTTGCCCGTCGGGTTCTCCGGTCACCGACATGAGACCCGACATACCCTGGATGATGTAGTCATAACCTGCGCGGTTCGCGTAGGGACCATCCTGCCCGAAACCGGTGATGGAACAATACACCAGCCGGGGATTGATCTCGGCCAGACTGGCATGATCCAACCCGAATTTCTTCAGGCCGCCGACCTTGAAGTTCTCGATCAGAACATCCGCATCCGCGACAAGCCTGTGAACCAGAGCCCTGCCTTCCTCGGTTCGGAAGTCGGCGACGACCGAGGATTTACCCCGGTTGGTTCCGTGGAAATAGGCCGCGCTCCGGTCTCCCGGTCGTTCGACGAACGGAGGCCCCCACTGGCGCGTATCGTCACCCTCGGGACTCTCGACCTTGATGACCTGCGCACCGAGGTCTGCGAGCGTCTGGCCAGCCCAGGGGCCGGCCAGAACACGAGCCAGTTCGACGACTTTCAGTCCATCGAGCGGCGTCATCAGTTGGCGAGCGCCGCGTCCAGCAGAGACTTCATCTCGTCATAGGGAAGGTTGTTGTGCTTCGTGCCGTTGATGATGAACGTCGGAGTCGAATCGATATCGTCCGCCTCGGAGTTCTTCAGCCAGAGCGCATAAAGCGCCTGCGCCGTGTCACCGTCGGTGAAACACTGGTCAAGCTGGGCATCGGTCAGACCTGCGGTCTTGCCGATCTTGCGAAGGCTTTCGACGATGTCGGCCGGGTTTTCCTGCCGCGCCCACTCCGCCTGCTGGCTGTAAAGCATTTCGGTTATGCCGAAATAGCGGTTCTCGGCACCTTCGCCGCAGCGCGCGACAATCCCGCCCCAAAGACCGAAGCGGTCGAAGTAGACTTCCCGGTAAATGAAATGGATTTTCCCGGAGTGGATGTAGTCCGTCTTCAGTTGCTTGAAGGTATCCGTATGGAACCGGGCGCAGTGCGGACAGGTGAACGAGGCATACTCGATCATCGTTACCGCGGCGTCCGGATTGCCCAGCGACATTTCCTGGATCATCGACGTATCGACATCGGCCGCATCCTGCGCGAAGGCCGCGCTGACGGGGTCGAGACTACGGCTCTGACCGTTCAGCAAGAAGCTGCCAGCCGCGACGGCCAGTCCGAGGACCACCAGGATCGAGATATTGCGGATCATAGCAAAAAACCTTTGTTATCGTTTGTTACGAGATAGGACATTGGCACCGAGACGTTCAAGGGCAACCCTTAGACTGTCGTCATATATGCCATTTGCCGCTTCCGACACGACCTCGGGTACAGCGGGTTCCTGCTGCGCTTCGGGAGCCAGGCGTGTTTCGAAGACCGCCTGCCCTTCGGCGAAGCCGGTTGCAGCCGTCTGTGTCAGCCGCACCTTTTGAATAGCGGCATATCCATAGCAGGCATTCACCTTCTGGCGAATCACCTCTTTCTGCATCTCCAGCATCGGCGCGTTTGCCCCGGTGGTCAGGATCGTCAGGGTCGCCCCGAAACCCTTGCCGTAGTTGACCTCAACAGGCCGCGCAACCGACGCGATTTCGGGTCCGACGATCTCGGCCCAGTGGGTCAAGAGCCGCGAGACAGCAAATCCACGCGACTCTCCGGCCGAGCGGATACGGCCCTGAACAAGGCTCGCCGCCCGCTCGAAGCCGCGTTTCCTGCGCCGGTTACCCTGGTTCTGATCGGGACGGTCCATCGACTTGCCATGCCTCCTTGGTTACTCCCATCTTAAGGATCGCTGGGATCTTCGCCAGCCGAAAGCCCGGAGAGGAGGAGTAAAGATTGCGTGACGTTCCCAGCGCCCTGTCATTGCTCGACTGGTACGACAGCCATGCACGCGAGATGCCCTGGCGCATCGCCCCCGCGGAAAGGGCGAACGGCGTTCTCCCCGATCCCTACCGAGTCTGGCTGTCGGAAATCATGCTGCAGCAGACGACAGTGGCGGCTGTCCGAAACTATTTTCTGCGCTTCACCGAGCTTTGGCCGACAATCACCGATCTGGCCGCCGCCGAGGACTCCGCTGTCATGGCCGAGTGGGCCGGGCTTGGGTACTATGCCCGCGCACGCAATCTCGTGAAGTGCGCGCGTACCATAGTCGCGGAACATGACGGACGTTTCCCCCGGACCCGCGAGGCGCTTCTGACGCTGCCCGGCGTCGGTCCCTATACAGCGTCGGCCATAGCCGCGATCGCTTTCGACCTGCCCGCCACCGTCGTCGACGGCAATGTCGAGCGCGTGATGTCGAGGATCTTTGCCGTCACCGCGCCGCTGCCCGATGCGAAACCGGAACTGACCGCTCTTGCCGAACGCCTGACGCCCGACAAGCGCCCGGGCGACTATGCCCAGGCGGTCATGGACCTGGGCGCCACAATCTGCACGCCCCGCTCGCCCGCCTGCGGAATATGCCCCTGGATGCAGGATTGCCGGGCGCGGGCCGGGGGGATAGCCGCCGAGCTGCCCCGCAAGTCTCCCAAGAAGGCCAAGCCGATACGCTTCGGCATCGCCTACGTCGCACAGCGCCAGGACGGCGCCTGGCTTCTCGAGACGCGTCCCGACAGGGGACTGCTGGGCGGCATGCTTGGGTGGCCCGGATCGGACTGGAGCGAAACCGAACCTGTGGAGGCGCGCCCGCTGGATATCGACTGGTCCGATCCCGGTGTCGAAGTGCGCCACACCTTCACGCACTTCCATCTTCGCCTTTCCCTGCGGGTTGCGGCGGTCGGCATGGAAACACCCGTAAGACAAGGCGTGTTCATTCCGAGAGAGGTATTCCGGCCATCCGACCTGCCGACCGTGATGCGCAAAGTCTATGATCTTGCCACAGAGTCGGGACAATTGATTGAGACGCTCCGCCACGACGCTGTATGATGGCGACAAGATCAGGGGATCGGGTCATGGCCGACAGAACCGAGTATACGGGAGTGGCTCACGCGTTGCCGTTCTGGGCATCGCTTGCTGTGGTGCCCGCCGTCTGGGTGTCTGCCGCGCACGGCGGCTGGACGGTGCTCTTGGTGCCCGTTCTGACTTGGATGCTTTTTTCGATCCTCGACCAGCTTATCGGCCTCGATCCGCGAAACGCCGACCCCGAGACGCCCGAGAGCCGTCTGTTCTGGCATCGTCTGATCACACTGATCTGGCCTCCCGTTCAGTTTCTGACGATCTTCGGCACCATCGGTTTCATGGTGCGCTCGAACCGGCTCGAGACATGGGAGATGTTCGCGACAGCTTTCGGGCTCGGCATCCTCTCCGGTACAATCGGCATCGTATACGCACACGAGTTGATGCATCGCAAACATCGCCTCGAACGCTGGCTGGGCGACCTGTTGATGTCGATGGCGCTATACGGACATTTCCGGTCCGAGCACCTGCTTGTTCATCATCGTCACGTCGGAACCCCGCGCGATGCCGTCACGGCGCGTTACAACGAGTCTTTCCACACCTTCTTTCCCCGCGTTCTCCGGCAAAGTCTTGTCTCGTCCTGGCGGGCGGAGAAGGAGATGCTTGCCCGCAAGGGCCTGCCCGTCTGGGATCGGTCCAATCCGTTCTGGCGCTACGTGTCGCTCGACCTGGCTTTTCTGTTTCTTGCGCTGATCGTCGGGGGCTGGATCGGCCTTGCGCTTTTCCTCTTCCAGGCCTTCGTCGCGATCTGGCAACTGGAACTGGTGAACTACGTCGAGCACTACGGACTGACGCGGAAACACCTTGGCGGAGGCAGGTATGAACCACAGAAGCCTCATCACAGCTGGAATGCCGCGCACCTGTCGTCCAACCGACTTCTGATCAACCTGCAACGCCACGCCGACCACCACGCAAAGCCTGACAGAAGCTATCCCCTGCTTCAGACCTTTGGCTCGGACATGGCTCCGCAACTTCCCTTCGGATACCCGGTGATGACGCTGATGGCCCTGCTGCCGCCCTTGTGGCGTCGCAGGATGAACCCGCGGGTCCGCCATTGGCGCAAGACATTCTATCCCGAAATCACCGACTGGCGCGCTTACTCCGCGGGGACAAATCCCCACCCGCGCTGACACCATGCAAGAAATTGCAGATCGTCGCGACGGAAGCCGCCAGTGGCCTCGTTTAAATGGGCATCAACGTGGCAAGGAGCCCAAGAGAATGGACAATTCAACTTTCAAGATTCTGCTGACCACAGTCGCGATCATGGCCGGTGTGGGCGTTGCGCAAGCGCAGGACCGTGGGTTTGGCCGTGACGCCATGACCTTCGAATCCTTCGACGCCGATGGATCGGGTGAGATCACAGTCGAAGATCTCGACGCGCGTCGGTCTGAACGGTTTGCCGAATTCGACACGAACGGCGACGGGTCGGTGACCGAAGAGGAATTCGTGGCACATGCCCAGGCGCAAGCTGCCGAACGCGCGTCCGCAATGTTCGCACGTCTCGATGCTGACGGCGACGGCGCACTCAGCCGCGATGTGCTAGAGTCGCGGATGGGCGGCCAGGGCGGCGAACGGATGATTTCCCGCCTCGACACGGACAACTCGGGTGGCGTCAGCGCTGAAGAGTTCGAGGCCGCCAAGGAACGTATGGCCGAACGGCGTGGCGGCGAGCGGGATGGCAAAGGCCGTCAGGAAGGTCGCGGATGGGGTCGCGGCCAGAACTGACCAGACGGAACGCCGGATTGCCCAAAGGGCGGTCCGGCGTTACTCCGGAAGACGGATGGACAGGCTAGATGCGACCTTTGGACTGGAAGAAGCCCCGGACGAGGCGCTTCTCGTGGCGTTCGCCAATGGCGACGTTCCCGCCGGTCGCTTGCTGCTTGGCAGACTGGCCCCGCGCCTGTTCGCACATGCGACGCGGGTTCTGTCTGACCGAACCGAGGCCGAGGACGTGGTTCAGGAAACCATGCTTCGGCTCTGGCGGATCGCACCGGACTGGCGCCAGGGAGAAGCGATGGTGGCGACCTGGGCCTACCGCGTGCTTGTGAACCTTTGCACCGACCGCCTTCGCAGCCGCCGGTCAAGGCCGCAAGTCCCTCTGGACGCAATCGCGGAACCACCGGCGAACGGTGCGAGTGTGATCGAACGGATGACGGACGAGGCCCGCGAAAAGGCACTGGAAGCGGCCCTCGGCACACTGCCGGACCGTCAGAGACAGGCCGTGATCCTGCGTCATATCGAGGGACTTTCGAATCCCGAGATCGCCGCAATCATGGACATCGGGGTCGAGGCCGTGGAAAGTCTGACGGCCCGTGGGAAACGCGCACTGGCAAGCACTCTGGCGGGGCGCAAGGAAGAACTGGGGTACGGCGATGACTGACAACAGACGGACGGACGAAGACAGGATGCTCGATGCGTTGTTCGACAGCGCGCGCCGCAAGTCTGCGATGCCGGATGCAGAGTTTCTCGCCCTGTTGTCGCGGGATATGGAGGCGTCGGTACCCGCTGTTACCTCCGCACCCGCCGGCAAACGCGGCGCGGGGTTCCTCAGTCGGTTCCGTGGCGCATTCGCGGCGTCGGGACTGACCGGCGCGGCGGCACTGGGGGTCTGGATCGGTTTCGTCATGCCCGAGGTACTGAACGACCTGGCCGACTTCCGCGAGGTCTCGGACGGCTTTGCGATCGGAACCTTCCTGCCTTCTGCCGACCTTGCGGCCCTGAGCGAGTGAGGGACAGAACATGACCGACGCGCCTTCGAAGAGACCTCGCTGGCTTTACCCCCTGCTTTTCCTGTCACTCGCTGCCAACCTGCTGGTCGTCGGCATTGTCGCCGGCTGGATGGTTTCGCCGGGCGGCGGCAAGCGCAGCGACTTCGGGCAGGCTCGGGGCTTGGTCGGAGAGCCGTTCCTGAGAGCGCTTCCCGACACCGAGCGTCGCGAACTGATCCGCGATGCAATGAACGAAGCGCCCCGAATTCGCGAAAGCCGCGAGAACCTGCGCAAACGGGTCGATGCCTTCCTGTCGGCCCTTCGTGCCGATCCCTACGATCCCGAAGCGGTCGCGGCCCTCCTGGAGGAACAGCGCGACATTGCCCTTCGGCGTCAGGACATCGGAGAGCAGCTCTTGCTGAAGCGACTGGCGTTGATGACAAGCGATCAGCGCGCAGCCTATGCCGAAGCGCTTGAGGCTGCGCTCAAGCGGCCGACGCGGTTTCGGGACTGATCGAGACGCAGTTGCGTCCGGCGTCCTTGGCGCTGTAAAGCGCCCGGTCCGCCTTGGCGAGCAAATCTCGGATCAAAGGACTGATACCGCTTTCGTCGCTGCTGCCCTTCCCAAAAATGTGGGCGGACTCCGGACGTACAGCCACCGGCGGTGACGCAACAGCCACACCGATGCTGACCGAGACTTCCAGGCTCTTGCCATCTTCCAGGCGGATGGGCTTGCCGTTGATGATCGCGCGGACTCGATCCGCAGCCATTTCCGCCTCGGCACCGTCGATGTCCGGGAGTATGATCAGGAATTCCTCGCCACCGTGGCGGGACACCAGGTCCACCGCTCGAAGGTTGTCGCGAATACGTGCCGCGACCTCGGCCAGCACCCGGTCCCCCGAAGCGTGCCCGTATACGTCGTTGACCGCCTTGAAATGGTCTATGTCGACCATCATCGCGGTAAATCCGCGCCCGCTTTCGCGTGAGCGTATCAATACATCCGCCAGATAGACCTCGGCGTAGCGTCGATTGTAGAGGCCCGTCAACGTGTCGGTCGTCGCCAGCCTGTAGCTTTCCTCCGATGTCCGCCGCAACGCGTCGCGGGCGCGTTTGCGCCGTAGCATTGCGTCGATGCGAAAGGTCATTTCCTCGTCAAGCGCGTCCGCCTCCGCCACATCCGCCGCTCCAAGGTTCAGCGCACGCACAGCAACGTCGGGTTCATCCGGGGAATGGACGACCAGCACCGATGCGTGGCGCAGGTGACTGCGCGTCCGGAACTCCGGCAGAAGCGCATCCAGCATGGCCCCCGCACCGGGGGCTACCGTCATGATGATTGCGTCCGGCTTCGCATCGCCGGAATCGTCACGCAGAAGGGCGTCGCAGGACATCGATGCCTGCCGCCCGAACGCGTCGGGAGGAAGAGGAGCCAGGGGGGACGGGCTGTCGGACGCATCCACGCAGACAACGCACCCTTCATGACCAAAGGGCGTGGCCGCCTCCGCGAAACCGAACGAGGTTGCCGTGACCCTTCGGCGCTCAAGCTCGGACGCCGTGTCGCTTTCCCTTAGTAGTCCCCTCAACCGAGCCAGCAGCAAAGTTGCCGGAACATTGCTCGACAGCATGTCGCGCGCGCCCGCCGCCAGCGCCTGAAGTCGTCGCCGAGGGTTTGCATCCTCGTCGCGGCACAGGATCGGGGCGTTCGATCCTCCCATGGCCTTTCTCAGGCGGACAAGCATTCGGGACGGGTCGGCACCGGATGTGTTCAGCAGCACCATGTCGACCGGCAGAACAGAGTTTGCGCTTGCCGCACAGGCGACGCGATCCACCGAAACGATATCGTATTGTGCCGCCCGAAGCGCCGCCCTGAGACGAATTCGGTGCGTTGGGATCGGATCGACGACAAGCAGTCGCTTCGGCATCACGGCTCCGATTTGAATCGAATTGTTGTTTCCACCCCGATTCATTTCCCATAAAGGTTAATAATCCCTTTCGGTGAGGCCCTCGATGACGCCACTTTCGCAGGATTCGGCCGAACTGCTGGCTATCGAGGCGCTGTCGTGGGTCGTCGGAAATGAAGAGCTTCTGCCGATATTTCTTGGTGCGACGGGCGTCTCCGAGACGGATCTCCGGCACCGGGCACGAGACCCCGAGTTCCTGGCATCCGTACTTGATTTTCTGTTGATGGATGACGCCTGGATTGCCGGCTTCTGCCAGTCGGCGGACTACAAGTTCGATTTTCCGCTGCGCGCACGCGCTGCGCTTCCCGGTGGCGCTCAGGTCAACTGGACCTGAGAGAAAACCTCAGGCGCTTTTCTTGCGCTTTCGGGGGACTGCCGCGTTGGCGTCAATGAAGTTCAGCACCAGCGGACGGATGTTGTTCCGCCATGCCTTGCCGGCGAAGATGCCGTAGTGGCCTGCGCCAGGCTCCAGATGCCAGGCCTTCTTCGAGTCGGGCAGACCGGTCAGCAACGGCAACGCAGCACGGCATTGGCCCGGAGCGGAGATGTCATCCCTTTCGCCTTCGACTACCTTGACCGCGACATCGCTGATCGCGCCGATATCGACCTTGCGTCCCTCGACCTCGAACTCGTTGCGCGCAATCTCGCGGTTCTTGAAGATCCGCTCGACCGTCGAAAGATAGAATTCGGCCGTCATGTCCATGACCGCAAGATACTCGTCGTAGAATTTGTTGTGCTTGTCATAGTCGCCCGCCTGGCCCTTGGCGACGCGGATGATCTGGTCGGTGAACGCGGAGCTGTGCGTCTCGGCGTTCATCGACATGAACGACGCAAGCTGCAGCAGGCCGGGATACACCATCCGTCCGACGCCCGCATACTTGAACCCCACGCGCTGGATAATGAGCTGCTCGAGCTGCCCCATGGTCACCCGACGTCCAAAGTCGGTTACGTCCGTGCGCGCAGCGTCGGGGTCGATCGGTCCGCCGATCAGGGTCAAAGTCCTTGGTTGCGCTTCGGGTTCTTCGGCAGCCAGGTAGGCGGTCGCCGCAAGCGCCAGCGGCGCAGGCTGGCAGACCGCGATGACGTTGATGTCCGGTCCCAGGTGCCGGATGAAATCGCTCAGATAAAGCGAGTAGTTCTCGATGTCGAACTTGCCCTCGCTCACCGGAATGTTGCGCGCATTGTGCCAGTCGGTGATCCAGACGTCGGCATCGGGCAGAAGGCTTTGCACCGTCGACCGCAGAAGCGTTGCATAGTGACCGGACATTGGAGCGACCAGAAGGATGCGGCGGGCTTTCGGAGCACGGCCCTGAACCCTGAAATGGATCAGATCGCCAAAGGCGCGCTTCAGAGTGGTCTCGACAATCACGACGTGATCGCGCCCGTCCGAGGTCACGACCGAGTCGATGCCCCAGTCCGGCTTGACGACCATGCGCGAGAAAGATCGCTCGGTCACTTCGCCCCATGCCGCCATCATCTTGAACGCCGGGTGAGGCATTATTCCCCAGACAGGATATGACATCATTGCCTGCGCGGTCGCACCAGCCCACTGGTTCGTATTCCGCATCGTTTCCATCAGGTCGTAGGTAAGCATATACCGCATAACGATCACCCTCCGGCGCCACGCAGCCAAAACGTCGCTTTGCTGCTTGGGGCCTGCGGCGTTACATTGGCATTAATGATCGCAACGATCCTTCGCTGCGGCTGCAAAGTATGACGGATCCCAAAGCATGACAACTGAAGAAACCGAAAACGCTGAAAGACTTGAGATCCTGAACAAAAATGTCGCGAAGATCGAGGAATTGTCGCAGCGGCTGATCTCCGCGCTCGCGCAGAAACGGTCGGTCAATCCAGGTCTCCAGGCGCCCGGTCAGGATCTCTACCTGAAGGCCACGACAGCATATATGGCCGAGATGATGTCGAATCCCTCGAAGATTCTCGAGCATCAGATCGGCTATTGGGGCAAGGCCCTGAAACATTATGTCGAGGCGCAGCAGAACCTCGCGCAAGGCAAGCTGAAACCGCCAGAGGACCGCGGACCAACGGACCGGCGCTTTTCCAGTCCGCTGTGGGATGAGCACCCCTACTTCAATTTCATCAAGCAGCAGTACCTTTACTCGTCCGAGGCGATTTCGAACGCGGTGTCCGACATTCAGGGGTTGGATGACACCGACAGGAAACGTCTGCGATACTTCACCCAGCAGATCATCGACATGCTGAGCCCGACCAATTTCCTCAGCACAAACCCCGAAGCTCTGGCCCGCGCGGCCGAGACGGACGGGCAGTCGCTGGTCGACGGATTGGAGAACCTCGTGCGCGATATCGAAGCGTCCGATGGAGAACTTCTGGTGACGCTCGCCGACAAGAAGGCTTTCCGCGTGGGCGAGAACATCGGAACCACCGAGGGCTCGGTCGTCTTCCGCAACGAGATCTTCGAACTGGTCCAGTATGCCCCGACGACCGAGAAGGTGCACAAGACACCGCTGGTGATCTTTCCGCCCTGGATCAACAAGTTCTACATTCTCGACCTCAAGCCGCAGAACAGCCTGATCAAGTGGATCGTGGACCAGGGCTTCACTCTGTTCGTCGTCAGCTGGAAGAACCCCGATCCCAGCTACCGTGATTTCGGCCTGTCGGACTACGTCGAGGAAGGCTACCTGACGGCAATCGAGCAAGTGAAGGCGATCACCGGCGAGAAAGAGATCAATGCAGTTGGCTATTGTATCGCCGGAACGACCTTGTCTCTCACACTCGCGCTGATGGAGAAGCGGAAGGACAAGTCGATCAAGTCGGCGACCTTCTTTACGACACTCACCGACTTCGAGGACCAGGGCGAAGTCGGCGTGTTCCTGTCAAACGATTTTGTGGACTCGATCGAGGAAGAGGTCACGAAGACGGGCGTGCTCGAAAGTTTCATCATGAGCCGCACATTCAGCTTCTTGCGATCGAACGACCTGATCTACGGACCGGCGATCAAGAGCTACATGATGGGCGAAGCGCCCCCGGCCTTCGACCTGCTCTTCTGGAACGGTGACGGAACGAACCTTCCCGCCCGAATGTCGATCGAGTACCTGCGGGGTCTTTGCCAGCAGAACCTTTTTGCGAAGGATGGCTTTGAGGTGCTTGGCGAGACGGTTCGGATCAAGGACGTCAAGGTGCCGGTCTGCGCGGTCGCCTGCGAAACCGATCACATCGCCGCCTGGAAGACCAGCTTCGCCGGCATCTCAAAGATGGGGAGCAGATCGAAGACCTTCATCCTGTCCGAATCCGGGCATATCGCGGGAATCGTCAATCCACCCTCGAAGAAGAAGTACGGGCATTACACGAACGACGACGGGTCTGGTACTGCCGACCAGTGGTTCGAAGGAGCCGCATTCCATGAAGGATCGTGGTGGCCGCGATGGGGCACCTGGCTTGCGCAGCATTCGGGGAAAATGATTCCCGCACGAACTGCGGGCGAGCTGGCGACTCACCCAGTTCTTGCCGCTGCACCGGGAACTTATGTCACGGACAAGCCCGCGGCGGCGTAACGGGCTGATTTTTCGATCCAAATAAATTTGCTGCATCGCAGCATACGGGCTTGCAATGCTGCGATGCAGCATCTATATCCTTTGCAGACGCGGAAAGCGGTTTCCCCCGCTACACGTTACAGCAATAGGAGAGAGACCATGGCTAAAGCCGCAAATGACTACACCAAGATGATGAAAGACATGATGGGTGCGTTCCCGGTCGATACGTCGGCCTTCACCGAAGCCTTCAAGACCCAGGCAGCCTTCGCCGACAAGATGTCGAAAGTCGTGCTCGAAGCCGCTGAGAAGTCCACCGAGATTTCCGCGAGCTGGACGAAAGCCACGATCGGCAAGATCGGCGTCGTCACCAACGCCAAGGAAGACCCGGCTGACTACACCAAAGCCATGACCGATTTCGCTTCGGCCCAAGCCGAGATGAGCGCCGAGTCGATGGCCGGTTTCGCCGAGATCGCGAAGAAGGTTCAGATGGAAACCGTCGAGCTGATGCTTGCCGCTGGCAAGGACATGGGCGACGAGGCCACGAAAGCCGTCAAGAAGGCCACCGACGATCTGTCCGTTGCCGCCAAGAAGGCGACGACCGCGAAGTAAGCGTTTCTGATTGCCAACGTCCTCCCTGTTGGCATCAATCTACTGGCGGGCCTTTGGGCCCGCCATTTTTTTGCCTGACAGGCGGGAGGCAAGGCGGATGAGATGCCGTGTCCCTTGTCTGCGGCTCAGCCCGGAGACAGTCCCCGCAGCCTCTCCGACCGGCGGCGCAGGATTTCAAGCGTGGCAAGCAGAAGCACAGACAAGGCGACGAGGATCGTGGCGACCGCCAGGATCGTCGGGCTGATCTGCTCC
>CAZRNL010000006.1:0-27029 GCA_964601395.1 uncultured Silicimonas sp.
GGGGTTCAAGTCCCTCCTCCGCTACCATCGCACCCCACACTGCCCTGACGCCTTGAGGATTAACCTTCGGGCCGAGCAGGTGGTTAAGGCGTCCCGCGATTTCAATCTCGACGCCGCCCTTGCGATTTGCGCCGCGCGAGACGGTGACCGTGGCGACGAGTTCACCCATGGCCTGAGCGGCCTCGGTATCGCCAGACCGGATGCCCTTGAAGAGTGCGGCTTGGAGCCCAGCAACCTGTTCCTCATAGCGTTTGAGCGTGAGGATCGCCAGCTCTCGCACCTCGGCGAAAACCCACTCCTCGGGCGGGTTCGGCCGCGCGACGCCATCGGCATTCTGACCATGGGCAATGTCCCTGGGTGACTTTCCAACCAAGGACTCATCGAAGAGGCGTCGAATGATATCGGCTTCCGCGTCGACGATCAGACGAGCGCCGACATCGCCCGGCACCGCTTCTTAACCATACGCCAGTCCGCTAGGGCTGCGTACTTGCTTGGCATGTCCGGTCATGCCGCGCCTTATCTTCAAGACGTTGTCCTCTGCATCGCCGGACTGCGCATGTCATCTTTGGCGAAGGCAGCCGAGAGTTTTCTCGAGGTCCAAGGCTGCTGAGTGGAGCCAAAGGCCTAATCGAAGGCGGCCAGAGCGGACGCCTCGTCCTCGGGAGACAGCGGCGCGCCGGCACCGATCGCGGTGAGATATGTGTCGAGCGTTTCCAGGGACGATGCCGGCGCATATTGCGTTTCGTCATCGGCGGTCGCGACGACCGCAAGTCTTGGGTCCCAGTCGGTGCCGGACCAGCAGGCGACCGAGACGAGTGTCGACGCATTCGAGGCATCCAGTTCGAACTCCCTGCAAAACGCTCCGTCCGCGTCGCGGAAGGAGGCTATGACGGCGATCTCTCCGCCTTCGATGGCCATTCTCTCGCCGGCCGGAACGCGACGCAGCGCATCGGAAAGCCCCGGCGTGTCGAGGATGGCGAAGCGAAACTCCTGCCCCGAGTCGCCCGGCACCTTCGGCGACAGAAGGTACCCGCCGAGAAACCCCGCGATCGCGAGGCTGGCCGCCAGGGCAGCGGGTCGGAAGACATGCGGGCGGTCCGATCGCCTGAAGGGAAGGACCTTCCCTGCGCCGTCACTTCTAGAGGCGTCGATAGCGGCCTTGGCGCGGGCGACGACGTCTTCCGGTACCGGCTCGGCACGCTTCACGTCGGCAGCGGCCCTCATTACCTCCCGCGTTCCGGTGAAAACGACCAGCCGCTCCGCCATGTCCGGATCGTCGCGGAGAACGGTTTCGACCCGCGCGGCATCCGACGCGTCCAGTTCGCCGTCGGCATAGGCCATCAGCATTTCGTCGTCGATTTCGTTACCGGTCATGTCGTCGCTCCTAGCCCCTCACAGGACAACGTGTGTGCAGTCATTTTATTCCCAGCCTTTCCGAAAGCGCGAATCGTGCGCGTGCCAGCCTGCTCATCACCGTGCCCTTCGGAATTCCCAGAATCTCAGCCGTCTCGGCATAGGACAGTTCCTCGAAACAGACGAGGTGCAGCACCTCCCGCTGTTCATCGGGAAGCGTCGCCATCGCACGCTCGGTTTGTTGCAGCATCAGCACGGCCTCGGTCACCCGCTCGCCATCCTCGATTGCGGCCTCCGGCGTTTCGGCCACGTCGATCTCGGTGCCCCGCGTCGCGGTGCGGCGCGCCATGTCGAGCCACGCATTGCGCAGGATGCGAAAAAGCCACGGATCGAGGCGTTCGGCAGGGTCGTACCGTCCCTTCGCTGCGAGGGCGCGCTAGACGCAGGTTTGCACAAGGTCGTCCGCGATATCCCTGTTGCGGCAGAGCGACAGCGCATAGCGTCTGAGCGAGGGCAGCGCGGCAAGCAGATCGCGTTCGAATTTGTCCGTCATGGGTGCCCGATCTGAATTGCTTCGGCAGTGATACGGAATATTTTCCTGTTCGATACGTAGACCTTGCAAGGTGCCAAGGCCAGATGGAGACCATTGGGATGACGAACCGCCTTCTTTCGCTCTGTCTCGCGCTGGCGATTTCGGTTTCGCACGTCTTGCCTGTGGCTGTGTCGATCACGCTGGGAACGGCCTTTCCGCTTCTGGCGCAAGACGCCGATGACGATGACGACGATGACGATGATGATGACGACGATGATAATGACGATGACGATGATGATGACGACCGCCGCGTCCGGCAGCCATCCGGGGGGAGCGGCAATCAGTTGCGCGATTTGGGGAACCTCTTCAACTTCGGCCCGCGCCGCCAGGCAGCGCCTGCTCCGGCTCCCGCCGCGCGGCTTCAGGTCTCGGCACCGGGAGAGATCGTCGCACTTGCCCTCAGCGACGACGACCTCGCGATCCTGACTTCAGAGGGCTACGAGGTGATCGAGGAGCGGCAGCTCTCCGCTTTCGACGACGTCACACGTCGCTTGCGCGTCCCGGCCGGGATATCTGTGGCGGAGGCGCGCGCGGCGGTTCGTGCCTTGCCTACGGGCGAGGATGCCGACTTCAACCACTATTACCGGTCCGAGCAGGGATTTCCCGAGACATGTCGCGGCGCGGAGTGCCCAGCGCGGCTCTCGATCGGCTGGCCCGTCCTTCCGGACCGGCAATCAGGCTGCGGGCGAGGCATCACGATCGGCATGATCGACACCGGCATCAACGACGGCCACGAGACCTTCGCAGAGGCGCGACTTGAAGTCCATCGGCTGTCGCCCGAGGACTTCGATCCGTCGCGCGCCATCCACGGAACCGCCGTCGCGGCGCTGCTGGTTGGCGACCCGACGACCCGCTCACCAGGCCTTGTTCCGGCGGCCCGGCTGATCGCGGTCGATGCGTTCCACCGGAGCGGTTCCGACGAACGGGCGGACGTATTCACGTTGTTGGGCGCGCTGGACTTCCTCGCTGGACAAGGCGTCGATGTTTTGAACCTTAGCCTCGCCGGTCCCGAGAACGCGGTTTTGGCGGAAATGGTTGAGAGGCTAGTGATTGAACAGAACGTCGTGATCGTCGCCGCCGTCGGAAATGACGGTCCAAGGGCTGAACCCGCCTATCCGGCTGCGTATGAGCCAGTCATCGCCGTAACGGCTGTCGACCGGGACGGAAGCATCTACAGACGTCAATCCAAGGGGAACATGTCGACCTCGCAGCCCCTGGCGTGAATGTCTGGACGGCCGCCTCGATCAGCGGCGCGCGTCACAAGACGGGAACCTCCTTCGCGGTGCCGTTCGTATCCGCCGCCGCCGCCATCCTCCGCGAGGAACAGCCCGTGTTGACCGCGACCGAAGTCGCGAACGTTCTACGTGCTCGCGCACTGGACCTCGGAGACAATGGCCCCGACCCCGTCTTCGGCGCGGGACTTCTGAACCTTGAAGCCTCCTGCCTCGACAGGACCTGAGCCGGAGACCTGACCATGCGCCTGTTCCGCCGTAGCGACAGAGCTATCCGATTTCTTTGCGCGCCCGAGGACGAGGGCGTAGTCGCGCAGCCCGTACTGGCCAAGAGCTATCTGCCCGACTGGTTCCGCAGACTGCCCGCGGTGGACGAAGCGACACTCAAGACGACGGACACGGGCCTGACGATTAAGCGGTGCATGCCGTTCCTCGACGCCATGAACACGGGCTGGATCATTCCACTTCCCGCGACGGTTCGGCTCGATATCAAGGACGGTGGCGCCCGGGTCGATGCCGGTTGGGACTTCGACCGAACGCTGGTCAGCTTTCACGGAGCGCATCAGGTAAAGGGTAATCCCTGGGGCGAGCGCGCTGCTTGCAAGTTTCATAACTTCTGGACCATCGTCACGCCGCCCGGCTGGAGCTGCCTGTTCCTCAATCCCCTCAATCGCCCGAACGGACTCTTTGAGGTTCTGGCGGGCATCGTGGATACGGATACCTACCAAGCTCCGGTGCACTTCCCGTTTTTTCCGGTCGCCAGGGATGGTCTGCACGTGATCGAGAAGGGCTCGCCGATGGTCCAGGTCATTCCCTTCCGGCGGGATACCGCTGAACTTCGCGCCGAAATCCGTGCCGAACGGGCCGACGAGGCGGCCAATCGCAAGATGGTCACCCGCAACACGCAGGCCTCTC
Source organism: uncultured Silicimonas sp. (assembly GCA_964601395.1). GTDB lineage: Bacteria > Pseudomonadota > Alphaproteobacteria > Rhodobacterales > Rhodobacteraceae > JAVJUV01. The sequence goes on from CAZRNL010000006.1 coordinate 4,093, forward strand.
CGGGGTGGTACAGGACGGACGCACGCGCCAAGCGTTGACGCTTGTCAAACGAAACGCGCCGGCCCGTTTCGGACCGGCGCGCACTGCCCTCGGCTTCTTCAGGCCGACTCAATCGTCGTCGTCATCATCGTCCGAACTGTTCGAGTTCGAATTGCTGCTGCTGTTCGAGCTGGAATTGGAGTTCGAGTTCGACGACGAGTTCGAACTGGAGTTGCTGCTCGAATTCGAGCCCGAGTTGCTGTTCGAGTTCGAGCTGCTGTTGGAGCTGGAATTGGAGTTCGAGTTCGAATTGCTGTTGCTGTTCGAATTCGATCCGCCCCAGCCCCCGTCGTCATCATCATCGTCCCGATCGTAGCTCCGGCTCCGGAACTGGGTTTCGCTCCGGGAGGAGTTATGGCGCAGAAAGATCTGCTGGAAGAATCCGCGGATCGCGCCGTCGAGGTCGTCGGCTTTCGCGGGCGCCGCGAGCGACGTCGTTGCGATGAGTGTGGTAGCCAGTAAGCTGGTGAGCTTCTTCATTTCAACGGTCCTTTCAATGATCGAACTGACGTCGATACAAGGACTACGTGCGAAGCCGGGCTTTATTCCGGTCTGACAGGAGTTCGGTTTGTTTCTCGACGGCCTCCCCCATGCACGGTGGATAAATTCGTCCGTAAGGGAGTCGAAGACATAGTTCGCCGCGAACTGGACGATTTGCGGCTTCGGGCCGGGCGTCGCGGGCCTCAGGCGAAGCACCGACTACGAAATCGCACTTCCGGCTTGCGTGTTCCGCACCCGAAACGCTCGGGTGGATCTTGCCCCCGCCAAGGATCTCTGTTCGGTATGGCAAGCAGCAAGTAACAGAAGACTGCGGCCTGAGAGACTTCATGCCAGACTCGAAACCCACACTTTCTGTCTTCCAGAACCAGACGTTCCGCCAACTCTGGTTCGCGACGCTGGCCTCCAACTTCGGAGGCCTCGTACAAGCGGTCGGCGCTGCCTGGATGATGACCACGCTGACCTCATCGCAAAGCATGGTCGCGCTGGTTCAGGCTTCGGTCACCCTGCCGATCATGATTTTCTCGCTCGCCGCGGGCGTGTTCGCCGACAATTTCGACAGACGCAAGATCATGCTTTGGGCGCAGGGCTTCATGTGTGCCGTCTCGATATGTCTGGCATTCCTTGCCTACGAGCAATGGTTGACGCCCTGGCTCCTGTTGTCGTTCACGTTTCTGATCGGCTGCGGCACGGCTCTTCACAATCCGTCGTGGCAGGCCTCGGTTGGTGATATCGTGTCGCGTGACGAGCTGTCCGCTGCGGTTTCGGTCAACAGCATGGGGTTCAACCTGATGCGCAGCGTCGGTCCGGCTGCGGGCGGAGCCATCGTGGCGATTGCCGGGGCCGCCGCCGCTTTCGCCGTCAATGCGCTCAGCTACATCGCCATCATCTCGGCGCTGGTCCACTGGCATCCACCACGCGCGGAGCGACGCTTGCCGCGCGAGGTGTTCACCGGAGCCTTCGCCGCCGGTCTGCGGTATGTGGCGATGTCTCCCAACCTGATCCGTGTGATCGCGCGGGGCAGTGTCTTCGGTCTGGCTGCAATCGCAGGGCAGGCGCTATTGCCGCTGGTCGTGCGCGAGCTTCTTGACGGCAACGCCTTCACTTACGGAGTACTGCTTGGCGCATTCGGTTTTGGAGCCGTTGCGGGTGCCCTGTCAAACGCGCGCCTCCGCACAAGCTTTCGCAACGAGCAGATCACCGCTTTTGGTTTTCTCGGCTTTGCCGCCAGTACGGCGATCCTTTCGTTCAGCGGCAGTTCGCTTCTGAGCGGAGCGGCACTGTTCCTGTCGGGGTTCTGCTGGGTGATCTCGCTTTCGCTCTTCAACGTCACGATGCAGCTCTCGACTCCACGCTGGGTCGTCGGGCGCGTGATCGCGCTGTACCAGACCGCCGTCTTCGGCGGGATGGCGGCCGGCAGTTGGCTGTGGGGATCGGTGTCGGAAAGTTTCGGACTTTCGGCAGCGCTCTACTTCGCCAGCGGTGTCCTGATCGTAGGCGCATTGCTCGGGCGCATCGCTCCGTTGCCGGACACCGAGACGCTTAACCTCGACCCGTTGAACCGTTTCACCGAACCGCCGCTTCAGCTCGACATGACACAGCGCAGCGGTCCGATCATGATTCTGGTCGACTACCAGATCGAACAGAAAGACGTACAGAGATTCCTGGAACTGATGAGCAGACGCCGACGTATCCGAATACGCGATGGCGCTCAGCAGTGGGCCTTGCTGAGGGATCTCGAAGATCCTGATATGTGGACGGAGACATATCATGTGCCGACGTGGGTCGAGTATATCCGGCACCATGAACGCCGCACTCACGCGGACGCCGAGGTATCCGACCAGCTTCTGAAACTTCACACCGGGGCCGGTTCTGTCCGCGTTCACAGGATGATCGAACAGCAGACCGTTCCAACGCGAGATGACATGCCGCGCAAGAACGGAAATGGTGGTCCCTTGCCTGAACAGCACCCCGAGGTCGATTGAAGCGGACGCTTCAGGTTCCTCGTCCGTGCCGACTGGCCGCAAGCGCCTGTCCTGCGGCAAAGCCCGAGGACCATGCCCATTGAAAATTGTACCCACCCAGCCAGCCGGTCACATCGACAGCCTCACCGATAGCGAAAAGGCCCGGAACATTTCGCGATTCCATTGTCTTTGAGGACAATTCCGCGGTGTCGATACCCCCCGCGGTCACCTCGGCTTTTGCGAACCCTTCCGTGCCGGTAGGTCGGAAGATGAGATCCGTCAGAATCCCGGCAGCGCGATCCAGTTCGGTATCCGGCAGATTGCCCAGTTCCCGGGTAATGCCGATCCGCGCTGCCAGAGCGTCGGCCAGACGGTTCGGAAGATGCTCGGTCAGCGCGGCCTTCAGGTGCGCACGAGGTATCCTTTGCCGGGCATCCCGAAGTTTGGTTGCGGCGTCCGGCAGGACTGACAGGGAAACCTCATCTCCGGGCGACCAGTAGGACGAAACCTGCAGGATTGCCGGTCCCGACAGACCCTTGTGTGTAAAAAGCGCCGCTTCCTCGAAGACGGCGTCGCGCACGCGCGCCACGACCGGACACGAGACCCCGGAGATCTGCCGGAACAGCATGTCGTCCGGCCCGAGCGTGAATGGAACGAGAGCCGGTCGCGGGTCCACGACCTTCAGTCCGAAACGGCGGGCAATATCGTAGGCTATGCCACTCGCGCCCATCTTCGGGATCGACGGGCCGCCGGTGGCAATCACCAGTTGCGGCGCACTTGCATTTTCGACCTGAAAGCGACCGTCCGCATGTCCGATCTCACCGATGACCGATGACAGCCGGATCTCGACGTTGCCACGGCGGCACTCGTCGAGCAGCATGGCCACGATCTGCCTTGCCGACCCGTCGCAGAACAATTGCCCAAGGGTTTTTTCGTGCCAGGCGATGCGGTGGCGTTCGACCAGAGACAGGAAGTCCCATTGGGTGTACCGGCTGAGCGCGGACTTCGCGAAATGCGGATTCCGGGACAGAAAACACTCCGGGGAGGTCCCTGTATTCGTGAAATTGCAGCGTCCACCACCGGAGATCAGGATCTTCTTTCCCGGCTTGTCGGCGTGATCCACCACAAGGATACGCGCTCCGGCCTGTCCTGCCGTCGCGGCCGCCAGAAGACCTGCGCCACCAGCGCCAAGAATGATCGCGTCGTATTCCATTCGGGCCTTTTATGCCTTTACCGCCACGAAACGGAAGCAGCGTCAGAAACGAAGCGCACGATGCGGTCGTGTCACACTCGCCTTCGCCCGCCAAGGCTGTCAGATAGGAATGGTACCCAGACGGAGTTTCCGACCATGCCACAGCCCGATCACGTCTCGATCTTCGACATTCCGGATTCCGGAAAGCTCGACGAGGACATGCAGGCCTATTTCGCCGTTTGTGAGGACAAGCTCGGAATGGTTCCGAACGTGCTTCGGACATATTCCTTCAATCAGGACAAGCTTCGGGTTTTCTCACAACTCTACAACGCCTTGATGCTTGCACCGTCCCGGTTGTCGAAGCTGGAACGCGAGATGATCGCAGTGGTCGTTTCCTCCGCAAACCGGTGCTTCTATTGCCTCGTCGCTCACGGTCAGGCCGTCAGGCAACTCTCGGGCGATCCCGAACTGGGCGAGATGCTGGTCATGAACTATCGGGTGGCCAAGCTGGAACCTCGGCACCGGGCCATGCTGGACTTCGCATGGAAACTGACGGTCGAGCCGTGGTCGGTCGACGATCCGGACAGGCAGGCCCTACGCGATGCAGGTCTGGGCGACGACGAGATCTTCGACCTGGCCGATGTCATCGGACTTTTCAACATGTCGAACAGGTTCGCCATTGCGTCCGACATGATGCCCAACCGGGAATATCATGGCATGAACCGGGACTGACCTTTGCAATCAGGGGCCGCGCGGTCCTGAACACGCGACCCCGATATGTATGTCAGTGGTTGTCGCGCGGAACACCCTTGGTCCTGGCGATATCCTGATAGGCGTCGGCGCCGCGCAGGATCATACCCTGGGAGAACGGCTCCACCTTTTCGCGGAACAGTTCCTGCCAGGGCGACTGGCTGTCGGGGCTGAACGGCCGCTCGGGCAGAGCCTTGCGCCGAGCATCGAGTGTCGCGTCATCCACAAGAATATCGGCGGTACACTTGCGCAGGTCGATCCGAACACGGTCGCCGGTCTGGACGAGGGCCAATCCTCCGCCTGCCGCGGCTTCGGGCGAAGCGTTCAGGATAGAGGGCGAGCCGGACGTTCCCGACTGCCGACCGTCGCCCACGCAGGGCAGAGAGTGGATGTCCTGCTTCAGAAGATACGCCGGGGGCCGCATGTTCACGACCTCGGCGCCGCCCGGATAGCCGATCGGCCCGGCGCCCCGCATGATCAGGACGCAATGCGCGTCGATGCCCAGGCTCTCGTCGTCGATGCGGTGGTGGTAGTCCTCGATTCCGTCGAACACGACGGCGCGTCCTTCGAACGCCTCTGGATCGTCCGGGTTGGAGAGATAGCGGTCGCGGAATTCCTTCGAGATCACGGAGGTCTTCATGATCGCCGAATCGAACAGGTTGCCCTTCAGGTTGATGAAGCCCGCATCCTTCAGCATCGGCGCATCGACCGTCTTGATGACGTCCGTGTTCTCGCTGCGGCGTGCGGCGCAGTTTTCCCCGATGGTCTTGCCATTCGCGGTCAGCGCATCGGGATGCGGCAGAAGGCCCTTGTCCAGAAGCTCGGCGATAACGGCAGGCACGCCGCCCGCGCGGTGATAGTCCTCGCCGAGGTATTCCCCGGCGGGCTGGAGGTTGACCAGAAGCGGCACCCTGTGGCCGAACTTCTGCCAGTCGTCATTGTCGAGCGGGACGCCGAGGTGCCTGGCGATCGCGTTCAGGTGGATCGGCGCGTTGGTGGATCCGCCAATGGCCGAGTTCACGACGATCGCGTTCTCGAAGGCTTTGCGCGTCATGATGTCGGAGGGCCGGCGGTCGGAATTCACGATCTCTATGATCTGCTTTCCGGTCTCGTAGGCCATCTGGCCGCGCTCGCGGTACGGCGCGGGAATCGCCGCCGAACCCGGAAGTTGCATGCCCAGCGCTTCGGCCATCGAGTTCATAGTCGTCGCTGTACCCATCGTGTTGCAGAAGCCCGTCGAGGGCGCCGACGAGGCGACGAGTTCCATGAACCCTTCGTCGTCGATTTCTCCCGCCGCGAGCAGCTCGCGCGCTTTCCAGACGATAGTGCCCGACCCGGTACGCTCGCCGCGGAACCAGCCGTTCAGCATCGGCCCGACCGAAAGCGCGATGGCAGGAATGTTGACGGTGGAAGCAGCCATCAGCAGGGCCGGGGTGGTCTTGTCGCATCCGATCATCAGAACGACGCCGTCGATCGGATAGCCGTACAGCGTTTCGGTCAGCGAAAGGTAGGCAAGGTTCCGGTCCAGCATCGCGGTTGGCCGCTTGCCGGTTTCCTGAATCGGGTGAACGGGGATCTCGATCACCGTACCGCCCTGGCTGATCACGCCGTCGCGGACGCGTTTGGCCAACTCGATATGATGCCGGTTGCAGGGCGACAGATCGCTGCCGGTCTGTGCAATTCCGATGATAGGCTTGCCTGACTGAAGCTCTTCCCGCGTCAGACCATAGTTGAGATAGCGCTCCAGATAGAGCGCGGTCATCTCGCGATTGTCCGGATTGTTGAACCACTGCTGAGAGCGGAGCTTCGATTTCGTCATGTATGTATCCTCCCGTTTAGGCTCTGGCGTAGTGCAAAGCTGCGTGGTTTGCTAGGGCCATGAGTGACTGGGATTACATCATTGTCGGAGCCGGGAGCGCAGGCTGCGTTCTGGCCAACAGGTTGTCCGAAGGGGGCGCGAGGGTTCTGCTTCTTGAGGCCGGCCGAGCCGACACCTATCACTGGATTCGAATTCCCGTCGGATATCTGTACTGCATCGGCAATCCCAGGACCGACTGGATGTATCGCACCCGCGCGGAACCGGGTCTTGGCGGTCGCAGCCTTCTCTATCCCCGTGGCAAGGTCCTTGGCGGATGTTCTTCGATCAACGGGATGCTCTACCTGCGGGGCCAGGCTCAAGACTACGACGGCTGGCGGCAGATGGGTCTGGCCGGCTGGGGTTGGGACGACGTTCTGCCCTACTTCCTGAAGTCCGAGGACGATTCCGACGGAGCAAGCGAGCTGCACGGTTCCGGCGGCGAATGGCGCGTGGACCGCCAGAGACTGAGCTGGCCGATTCTGGACGACTTCATGTCTGCGGCTGTCGAGACGGGTATTCCCCGAACCGGGGATTTCAACACCGGCGACAACGAGGGCGTCGGATACTTCCGTGTCAATCAGAAGGACGGATTTCGCTGGAACACCGCGAGGGCCTTTCTCAGACCCGTGCGTCATCGCGCGAACCTGAAGGTCGTGACCTCCGCCATGACTGAGCGGCTGTTGCTGCGGGGGCGACGGGTCGTGGGTGTTGCCTATCGTCGTGGGGGCGTGCTGGAAGAAGCCCGGACAAGCGGACAGGTGATCCTGTCGGCGGGTGCAATCGGTTCCGTCCAGATCCTTCAGCTGTCAGGTATCGGTCCGGGCGGGCTGCTTCAGCGTCTCGGCATCGACGTGGTTCACGACCAGCCCTGGGTCGGCGAGAACCTGCAGGATCACCTGCAACTTCGGTGCGCCTGGAAGGTCTCGGGGGCGACGACACTGAACACCATGTCTGCGTCGCTGGCGGGCAAGATGCGGATCGCGGCGGAATACGCCCTTCGACGCAGCGGCCCGATGTCGATGTCCCCCTCGCAACTGGGCGCGTTCGCCAGGTCACGCGCCGACGTTGCCACTCCCAATCTGGAATACCATGTCCAACCGCTTTCGCTGAACGCCTTTGGAGAGCCGCTGGATGCCTTCGATGCGATCACGGCCAGCGTGTGTCACCTGCGCCCCGAAAGCCGTGGCCACGTTCGGATCACCTCCCCCGATCCCATGTCCCCGCCCGAGATCGCGCCCAATTATCTTTCGACGCCAGGCGACAGGCAGGTGGCTGCCGAAGCGATACGACTGACCCGACGGATCATGGCGCAACCCGCCATGGCTCGATACCAGCCGTTGGAAATGCGACCCGGGGACGACGTCCCGGACGACGATATCGCGCTGGCCGAGGCGGCGGGCCAGATTGGCACGACGATCTTTCATCCTGTCGGCACAATCCGGATGGGCCCCGATGATGCCGCTCCGCTCGACAGCAGGCTCCGTTTTCGCGGCATCGACGGTCTTCGCGTCGTCGATGCCAGCGTCATGCCCCGGATCACCAGCGGCAACACCAATTCCCCGACGATCATGATCGCCGAGAAAGCAGCCGACATGATCCGTGCGGATGCGCCTTAAGTCATTCTTCACAGCCCGGCGCTAAGCCACAGATGGGGTTTGTGTGAGGAGTAGGGGTGATGTCAGCGCATCCAGGTGCGCCCATCATCATCAAACGAAAGAAGATCATTCAGGCAGGCCATCATGGTGGCGCCTGGAAAGTCGCCTATGCCGATTTCGTGACGGCGATGATGGCCTTCTTCCTGTTGATGTGGCTGTTGGGCGCTACCAATGAAAAGCAGCGAAAGGGAATTGCGGATTACTTCAATCCGACGATTCCGGTGATCAAGGTTTCGGGCGGAGGTGACGGCGCCTTCGGCGGCGACAGCATCTTTTCGCAGAATACACTGTCGCAGAACGGCGTGGGTCCGGGGGCCACCTCCCGATCGGATCAGACCGAAGAAGCCGGCGACGCCTCCGAAGACCCGGCAAGAGAGGCGGACGAACTTGCGGTGCTGCAGGACCTTCTCTCCGGCAAGGCGGGAGAGAGCATGGTCAGCGATCTGCTGATGCGCCACATCGTGACCCGGCTTTCCGACGAGGGTCTGATCGTCGAGATCTTCGATATTCCCGACGCACCGCTTTTCGTCGACGGCGCTGAACCCACGACGGTTCTGAAGGACGTTCTCGGGGCGATTTCCGAGGTATTCCGACTGGCTCCGAACGACATTGCGGTGCAGGGCCACACTGCCTCGGTTCCGGTCGTAAGTCGGAAGAACCCGGTCTGGCAACTGTCCGGCGACCGCGCCGACCAGGTTCGGATTCTACTGGTTGAAACCGGTCTCGAGCCTTTGCGGATGCAGCGGGTCACCGGATTCGCGGATCGTCAACCCGTGTCGGGAAACACCCTTTCCGAACGCAACAACAGGATCGAGATCATCCTTCTCAGGCGCCAGCAATAGCGAGGAAAGTCATTCGAAGTTTAGCTGTTAGTCCGCTGTTAAATCCCCTCGGATAGGCGTCTTGCAACGCGGGGCGAATGCAGCAGAAAGGCTGATAATATGACGATTTCTTCTTCGCTGAACGCTGGGGTGGCCGGACTTGCGGCCAATGCCAGCCGGCTTGCCACGATCGCTGACAACATCGCCAACTCGTCGACCTACGGGTACAAGCGTGTAGAGGCCGATTTCAACTCGTTGGTCATAGAATCCGGAGTTGGCACCTATTCGGCCGGCGGCGTCCGCGTGACGACGCAGCGGGTGATTGACCAGCCGGGGGCGCTTGCCGCGACCAATAATCCGACCGACATTGCTGTCAGGGGACGTGGGTTCGTGCCGGTCACGACCGAAACGGCGCTGATCTCGCAGACGTCGGACTACCCGATGAATCTGGCCACTACCGGCTCGTTCCGCACCGATGCGAACGGATACCTAGTGAATCCGGCGGGCCTGGTCTTGCTGGGCTGGCCCGCTTCTGCGGACGGGACGATCCCGACCTTCCCGCGCGATACGTCCGATGGCCTGTCGCCGGTGCAAATCCAGGCGAACCAGTTTGCGGCCGAGCCGACAACGGCGATCACGCTGGGCGTCAACCTGCCTGCGACCGAAACGGAATTCGGCGCTTCCGGAGAACCGCTGAACCTGTCGGTCGAATATTTCGACAACCTCGGCACGTCGCAAAGTCTGAGTGTATCCTACTATCCCATCGTGCCCGTCACGCCCGGCGCCTCCAACCGCTGGGTCATGACGCTGCGGGATTCCGCGCAAGGCGACGCACTGGTGGGCGCCTATGACATTGTTTTTGACAATACCACCGGCTCCGGGGGTACGATCTCGACCGTGGGGCTGGCTGAACTCGACGCGGGCGGGGAACCAAGTCTGGTTACCGGTAATGCCGGTGCGGGAACATTCGCCGGGGCAGCCTACGACACGCTTACAGGCGAACTGACCGTGACCGCTGCACGGGGTCCGATCGACATAAACATCGGACGCCCCAGCGAAGGCTCCATCTTCACCCAGCTTTCGGACAGCTTCGCGCCGACATCGATCACGAAGGATGGTTTCCCCGTGGGAAATCTTACCTCGGTCGAAATCAACGGTAACGGTTTTCTGTCCGCGAACTTCGACACCGGAATTACCCGTGTTCTGTATCAGATACCGCTCGTGGACGTCCCGAACCCGAACGGGCTGACGGCGCAGGACAACCAGACCTATACCCTGTCCAATGAATCCGGTTCGTTCTTCCTGTGGGACGCGGGCGATGGTCCGACGGGCGACATCATCGGTTTCGCACTCGAGGAGTCCGCGACCGACGTCGCGGGGGAACTGACGCAGCTGATCCAGACCCAGCGCGCCTATTCCTCGAACGCGAAGGTCATTCAGACCGTCGAGTTGTCCTTGGCCGTCGCGATCTTCTTGCCGGTGGCAATCTGGTTCTGGGTATCAACGAGGTTAGAGTTGACAGAGCGGAGGTTTTGCAGCGCTACCATCGCGCTGGTGTTGGTAAGAATACTGGCCATGTGCCGGTCTCCATTTTCAAGGGCGGTTATCCGCCCGGGTTTCGGAACCGTCATTCAGACGGAAAAGGCCATTCTGACTGGTGCGGTTCGTCCCCCGATATCCCGCGCCACCGTTCTACGATGCCCGCACAGTTACGCCGGTCAGTCGTCAATAAGGACTTAACGCCCGGCTTTCCGCCGCAAGGAAAACCCTCCAAAATTCTCTAAAAGTATCAGAACTTTTGTTCGATGCGGGACGCCGCCTTCGACAGGAATTGCCGGGTTCCGTCGCGTCCGTAGGTGGACTGGGATCGCCCCTCGCGGATATCCCTGATGCGGGACCGGGCCGATTCGAAGCCGTGACGAGCCGCTGCGATCATGTCCGCGTTGCGGGCGGCTTGTCGGGCCAGTTCGGGAAGCTCGGCATCAGCTTTCACGCCATCCAGTTGTCCGCTCAGGATGATCTTCTGGCGCAAGAGACCGTCCATCGCCGCATAGTCTCCGGTCATCAGAAGCTGCCGCTCGTCCTCCAGAAGGGTGATCATTGCTCGAACGGGCGTCATTTCGTTGGTTCCTCCTTTGCTGCAAGGGCTCTGTAGATTGCCTCGCTCAGCCCGATTCCGCCGGTTCTGACGGTCGCTTCCGCATACTCCCGAACGAGGAAGCTCGAGAAATGATCCTCTCCGGCCCCACCGCCCAGCGCATCGCGTGTCTTGCCGAGGCCAGCAGCCTTCAACATTTCGGATAGAAAGTTCGTCTCGAGATTCTGCGACAAGTGCCAGAGAGTCTGATCCCTTTCAGCCGGGCGGTGTGGGCCATGAGGCCCTATGCTTCGGGACGCGTTGATTTCCATGTGAGAGCTCTCCCGAGGTCGTTTGAATTTTCGGCACTATCGGTGGTGCGGGTAAAGGACCGGTAACTCACGGCGTGTATCCGTTGCTCGACAGGGCAGAACGTCCGGAGGCACGCATGCAGATCATCTTCAACGGTCCTCTCCCGGGCCTCACATCGGCAACCATGCCTGACCCGGTGCAGGCGGCCTCCGGGCCGGAGGATTCGGACGTTGCGGCGTTCTTCTCACTGGATTCCACCACCCAGGTCAGGTCGGACCCGCAGAGCGTCGAGACAGATGACCAACGCCATGGTCTGACAACGAACGAGGATGTCCGCGTTGACGCCGTTGGCTGGCAAACTTCCTCGACCGTGCGGCAGAACTTGCCGTTTCGGGGCGCGCCTGTGGGACATGGCCCGTTCTCGTCGAATGGGGATGCTTCCGCGCAATCCAGGCCCTTCGGATTGGCCCTTGGCACGGTGTTAGAAGAGCATCCGTCCCGATCGAGCCCGGCGCAGGACGGGATCCACCCTGTTCTCAACCGGCCCGTGATCATCGGTGCGGAGGGCAGGCCATCGGAGCGTTCGTTCGCGCTCCGCGATCTGTCGGTCTCACCTGAACCGACCAAGACAGAAACCAACACTGGCCGGCCCGCCGCAACAGGTCTTTCCGCATCGGCAGCCAACCTGCCGGCACAACGGAACGACATAGCTGGTCCCCCGGACCATGCACCGTTTCCGCCCGTGGAAAACGCGGGTGTCTCTGCCGACGATCTTGCCGTCCCGATTGGACGCACAAGCTCCGCCCCGGAATCCCGAGCCTCGGCGCCAGGCCTCCTCATCGCCTCTGCCGCACGGGAAACTCAATTCTCGCCCCGAACCGAACCGGCACCACCGCCCCACGCCCGAGGACCCGCGGAGGAACCTGAAACCAAGATCACTCCGCCAGCACCGCCGGAGGCCAACGCGAAAATGCAGGGCTTCCATCCGGCAGCGGCTGGCGGTGTCCGGGACATCGTCGTTGCGGCGCGTGCTGCGGGCGCTCCGGTACCGAAGTCCGAGCCGTTCGGCGCGGCCATGAAGGCGGTCGTGGCGAACGAATCGGGGAAGACCACAGGACCGACCGAAAAGGGTGATGGTTCGGCGGTCGAGCCCGCTGACGAAGCGACGCCTGCAAATGATCCCCGGCCCGCCCGCCAGGAACTGCCGAGGCCCGCAAACGCCGGTTCCGGTCGGCCTGATTCTTCTCCAGCGACCCTACCGAGAATACAGGTCAGCCCGGTGATCGCGGACACCGATGTATCGCCGACCGAACTTCCGGACGAACGGATACTGTCGGAAGCATCCATTCCCGATCCACAGGTGGATACTGCCATCCAGGGTGTCGACTCTCGACGCAAGGCGACGGGTCCCGTCGAACTGGCCGTGACGCAACCTCCCCGCGCGGAAAGATCTTCCGATCGCTCCGACTCAGGTGCTGCCGCCGACACCGAAGGTGCACATCGGCCGGCGCGCCGGTCTTCGGATGCGGCCGCCCAGACATCGGCGGTCTATTCCGCTTTGCCTGCTGTCGCCCCCTTCGCCGGCCCGGTGCAAGCAAGTACCGTCCTTTCGGGGAAGGCCGCCCCGACACTGGACGAGCAGATCGACACCGCCTCCATGCCGCCTTCCGGTTCCCCCGACGTCTCTCGGCGAACGCCGGAAACCGACCTTCGCGTACCGCTGCACGTCGCGCGCAGCGTTGTGGCACAGATGGCAGAATCCATCAGGACGCCCGGCGACGGATCGGTCGAAGTCAGGCTTTCACCGGAAGAGCTTGGCCGTGTCCGGGTAACCATGTCCCCGGGAGAACACGGGCTGGTCGTGCAGCTTGTGGCTGAACGTCCCGAGACGCTTGATCTGCTGCGTCGGCATATCGATCTTCTGCAGGCCGACCTCCGCGACGCCGGCTACTCAGGGCTCGAGTTCTCGTTCGGCCAGGAAGGCCGACAGCAGCCCCAGGCACGTGACGCCGCCGCAATTCCTCCTGGAAAGGTCACCTCTGAAACCTCGACGCTTTCGCGGCCCGCGCCAGACCCCACACGTGCCCCGATTGGAAACGGTGCGCTCGATATCAGGCTTTGAAGGAGCAGACATGGACATCCAGACCCAGACCTCGGCACGCGCCCAACTGACGCAGAACCAGGAGGATACCGCACAAGAAGGCTCGTCGGCGCTCAGTTCCGATTTCCAGACTTTCCTCCTGATGCTTACAACCCAGATGCAGAACCAGGACCCGCTCAACCCGATTGAAAGTCAGGATTTCGCGGTACAACTGGCGACCTTCTCGGGCGTCGAGCAGCAGGTCAGGACAAACCAGTTGCTTGAATCGCTGGCGACGGGCCTTGGAACCTCGGGCATGGCGCAACTGGCAAATTGGGTCGGCATGGAGGCGCGCGTCGCGGCCCCTGCCGTATTCGACGGCACCCCGATCACATTGGTCCCCCAACCGGATCAAGGCTCGGATTCGGCGACGCTTGTCGTTCGCAACGACTTCGGCACCGTCGTCTCGCGCGAGGCGATTCCGATAGGCCAATCATCGATCGAGTGGGCGGGTGTCGGTGCCAACGGCAGCCCGCTACCCACCGGGCCATACACATTTGAACTTGAAAGCCTGAGCCGGGGAAATGTCACCAGCTTCCGGCCGGTGGAGCATTATGCGATGATCGAAGAAGCGCGTCAGACGACGGCCGGAGTCGAGATCGTGTTGCGTGGCGGAAGCGCCATACCGTCGTCCGAGGTAACGGCGCTCCGTCGGCCTTCCTGAGGCGACGCGCGATCTGACTCCAACGCCACGAACCTCCACCCGAGAATCGTGCGGATCAGCGCGATGTAGAGGAGACGGCATCGCGGGAACCTGATTTTCGCCCGAAATCAGTCAGCTATGTTGCCGGTCGCGTTCCACGAACCGCCCAGGCGCGCGCGGCGAGCAAGATCCTTCCATCGGGATCGGTCGGCAAGGTATCGACGAGGCGGGTCCTCAGCGCCTCTCGCTGGTCTTCGTCGAGGGAGACGCAGTAACCGGGGGCGGGTGCCATTCCGGACAGGAACGGCGTCCAATAGTCATCGAAATCAGCGAACGGAGTCACGATGTCGATCGGCGCCGTCGCGATATCTCGCAGCCCCGCGGACTCGAACAAGGCTTTCAACGCGTCCGGGCGGCAAATCGGAAACCGGACTCCTTCGTCTTTCGCTCGGGCACCGGGATCCAGGGAAACGGCCGCGTCCCAGAAATACCTCATGAACTGAACGTGGCCGGCATAATCCCACACATAGGCCGCGACCGTTCCGCCGTCCGCAACGCAACGGATCGTCTCTGCCAAGGCCCGCTCTTGGTTGGGAATGAAATTGAGAACCAACCCCGACACGGCGCAGTCGACTGCACCGTCACCCACCGGAATGCTTTCGCCGGAGCCCTGCAGGAACCCTACCCGGGAATCGCCGATCCGGTCGCGCGCGAGTGCAAGAAACCCGTCCGACGGCTCGACACCGAGTACCGACTGCGGCTCGCTGGTCTCCAGGATCTGGGCAGTCAGTGCGCCGGTGCCACATCCCAGATCCAACCATCTCAGCCCGGGTGGCGCGTTCAGCCAGGACAGGAACCCGAGTCCCGTCTTGCGGCTCCACCTGCCCACGTACATTTCGTAGCTATCGCCATCTGTCCATTTGTCCTGCATGGCAGCTTCCCTCTCCAAGCCGGTGCAGGACTGACGCTAGCATGAAGGACGTTCGAAGTCCGCTCCGGGCTGGAAGCCGTGCGTGACCGCATTCTCCCGGACCACACACGCAACATCACGGGAATACCAAATCGGACTCGTCTGTTTGGGTCACACCACTAGATCAGCCGGCCCAGAATGAATCCGGCGATGACAAGCCCGGCCCCGATGGCAACGGACAGCACGAAATTCTGACGCCGGGGCTCGGGTTTGCGTTCCGCGCGCCTGGTCTCGCGCATCAATGCGGCCTCGGCCAGTTCGGGAAGGCGCGGGCCGAAGCGGCTCAGAACCCGCGCGGTCTTGGCAAGGTCGCGCAACAGGGCCTTTGGGCCGATGCTTTCCGCGATGTAGGCCTCGACAATCGGACGCGCCACGCTCCAGATGTTGATATGCGGGTTCAGCGACCGGGCGACACCCTCGACCACCACCATTGTCCGTTGCAGCAGGATCAATTCGGTTCGCGTTTCCATCCCGAAGCGCTCGGTCACCTCGAAGAGATAGGTCAGAAGCCGCCCCATCGAGATCCGGCTGGCATCCATGCCGAAGATAGGCTCTCCGACCGCGCGCAGAGCGCGGGCAAACTCGTCGACGTCACGGTCTGCGGGCACATAGCCCGCCTCGAAATGCACCTCGGCGACGCGCCTGTAGTCCTTCCGGATGAACCCGATCAGAATCTCGGCATAGACACGCCGTGTGTACTCGTCGATGCGTCCCATGATGCCGAAATCCAGCGCCACGAGCGCTCCGTCCGGTGCGATCTTGAGATTACCCTGATGCATGTCGGCGTGGAAGTACCCGTCGCGCAGGGCGTGGGACAGGAACGTGGTCAGTACCTTCTCGCCCAGCTTTGCCCGGTCGTGTCCACAGGCATCGATCGCAGCGTTGTCACCCGAAGGGACGCCCTCGATCCACTCCAGGGTCATCACCCGCCGAGACGACAGGAACCACTTGATCTCCGGCACCCGGAACCCTTCGTCAGAGGCCGCGTTCGCCGCAAATTCCGCTGCCGAAGCGGTTTCGAGGCGCAGGTCCAGCTCACCCATCACCACGCCTTCGAAGTGCTCGATCACGTCCATCGGGCGAAGCCTGCGCGTTCCAGGTGCCAGCGTCTCTATCAGGCGTGCGGCCAGGTAGAAGGCGTCGATGTCGCGCCGGAAAGCCTGTTCGATTCTCGGTCGCAGCACCTTGACCGCTACAGCCTCGCCGGTCGTCGCCAAATGCGCCTTGTGAACCTGCGCGATCGACGCCGCGGCGACAGGCTCGGAGAAATCGCTGAACAGTTCGTCCACCGGGGTGCCGAGCTCGCGTTCGACCGTGTCCTTGGCGACGGTTGTGGGAAAGGGCGGCAGCTTGTCCTGCAGAACACGCAATTGCAGCGCCAGGTCGTCACCCACCACATCCGGCCGTGTGGAGAGTATTTGGCCGAACTTGATGTAGGCCGGTCCCAGCGCTGTCAGCGCCCGTGTCGCGGGGGGCAGGGAAGGATCGCCCTTGTAGCCCATCCATTTGAAAGGCCACCCCAGCACGCGCGCGGCAAACCGCAGGGATGCCGGTGCATCGACCGCTTCCAGCACGACCTTCATCGCGCCGGTTCGCTCGAAAGTGGCGCCTGTACGGATCAGGCGCAGGATATTGTGAGGTCCGCGCACCTAGAGTTTCCACCCCGAATGCAGCGCCGCGATCCCCATCGACAGGTTCCGGTACTTTACCTGTCCGAAACCGGCATCGCCGATCATGGCTGCGAAAGTTTCCTGATCGGGAAAGCGACGAATCGATTCCACCAGGTACTGATAGCTGTCCCGGTCGTTCGCGATCAGTTGCCCCATGCGCGGGATGACATTGTAGGAATAGAGATCGTAAAGCTTCTGCAGCCCGTCATTGGGCAGTTGCGAGAACTCGAGCACCATCAGACGGCCCCCCGGTTTCAGAACGCGGTAGGCTTCCGAAAGCGCATCGGGAATGCGCGTCACGTTTCGAATTCCGAATGAGATCGTGAAGACATCGAACTGGTTGTCTTCGAAGGGAAGCGCCATGGCATCGCCCGTCACCCAGTCAAGACGGTCCGCCATCGCCTCGGCGTCGGCGCGCTTGCGACCTTCGACGAGCATCTGCTCCGTCATGTCCAGAACCACCGCATTCGCACCCGGCGCTCGCTTGAGGAACCTGAACGCGATGTCACCCGTCCCGCCCGCAACGTCCAGCAGGCGCTGTCCGTTCCGTGGTGCAAGCCAGTCCAACATGGCGTCCTTCCACAGCCGGTGAATCCCGACCGACATGACGTCGTTCATGACATCGTATTTCGAAGCGACGTTGGTGAAGACACCATGCACCAGTCCGGCCTTGTCATCCTCACGCACTTCGCGCGCGCCGAAATGGGTGGTCTTTTCGCTCTTGTCTGCCATGGGCCCTTGTGATCCCTCGTAACTGACCCTTCTTATAGGACGCTCAAGAGCCGTTACAATCGTATCCCCTGTGGGGAATTGCCACTGATGCCCGAACTCCCCGAAGTCGAAACCGTGCGCCGTGGCCTTTTGCCCGTCATGGAAAGCGCCTTGATCACGCGCGCCGAGGTGAACCGTCCCGATCTGCGATGGCCCTTTCCCGCAGGGATGGCCGAGCGTCTCACAGGAGTGCGGGTTACAACGCTTCGCCGTCGGTCCAAGTATATTCTCGCCGATCTCTCCACCGGAGAGACGTTGATTATCCACCTCGGCATGTCGGGTCGCATCCTGATTTCGGGCGATCCGTTGGGCCGGTTCCACCATCACCACCCCGCGCCCGAGAAACACGACCACGTGGTGTTCCACATGGAGAACGGAGCGCGTATCACCTTCAACGACGCTCGCCGGTTCGGTGCGATGGATCTGACACCAACCGCCACTGCGGAAGACCATTGGCTGCTGCGCGACCTGGGACCGGAACCGTTGGGCAACGGCTTCCACGAAGAGTATCTCATGGGCCGGTTGAAGGGGAAGAACACGCCGATCAAGACCGCGCTTCTGGATCAACGCATCGTGTCGGGCCTTGGCAACATCTACGTTTGCGAGGCGCTTCACAGAGCCGGAATCTCGCCTGTCCGCAAGGCTGGCCGAATCTCCGCGCCGCGGCTTCGCGCCCTTGTGCCCATCATCCGCCAGGTTCTCGGCGAAGCGATCGAGGCGGGGGGGTCCTCCTTGCGCGACTATCGCCAGGCGGACGGTGAACTGGGGTACTTCCAGCACACGTTCCGCACCTACGACCGAGAGGGCCAACCCTGTCAGTCGCCCGGTTGCGGCGGGCAAATCCTGCGAATCGTACAGTCCGGACGCTCCAGCTTCTATTGCCCGCGCTGTCAAAGATAGCCTTGATCCCGCCAGAAGCAGTGCTAAGCCTGTGCCCTAGTCGACCGAAGGGGGCGAAACTGCCATGGCCTACAAGACGATTATCGTCACGCTGGACGACCACGTCACGACGATCCAGCTGAATCGGCCCGACCAGATGAATGCGCTGAACGCCGAACTTCTTTCGGAACTCGCCGAGGCCATCGAAGAAGCCGGACGCAACGAAAAGGTGCGCTGCATCATCCTGACCGGCAACGAAAAGGCATTCGCTGCGGGGGCAGACATCTCCGAGATGGCCGGAAAGAGTTTTGTCGAGGTCTTCACGTCCGATCTCTTCGCACGCGAGGTCGAAGTCATTCTTCAGTGTCGCAAACCCATCATCGCCGCAGTTTCGGGCTACGCGCTGGGTGGCGGATGCGAACTGGCGATGATGTGCGACTTCATCATCGCTGCCGACACCGCGAAATTCGGCCAGCCCGAGATCAACCTGGGTGTCGTCGCCGGAATCGGCGGAACCCAGCGCCTGACCCGCTTCGTGGGCAAGTCGAAATCCATGGAAATGCATCTGACCGGCCGCTTCATGGATGCAGCCGAGGCCGAGCGCTCCGGGCTTGTGAGCAGCGTTGTCCCCGTCAAGAAGCTGATGGAAGAGGCGATGGCCTCGGCCAACAAGATCGCCGAGAAATCCATGCTGACCGTCATGGCCGTCAAGGAGGCTGTCAATCGCAGCTACGAGACGACGCTCCGCGAAGGCCTGCTGTTCGAACGCCGCGTCTTCCACTCGCTCTTCGCAACAGAGGATCAGTCGGAAGGAATGGCCGCCTTCCTGGAGAAGCGGGAAGCGCAATTCCGCGACAAGTAGAGCACAACCTGCATTTCAGGCTTTTCAATCGGACGCTTTTGCCTTATGCGCCGCCTCCACATGCGCGTGAAGCCCGCTCTGGCTGGAAAGACCGGTAACCCACCGGGCTCGGGCCTATTGCGCGAAACAGGACAACAGACCCGACGAAGGGGACCAGACTTATGGCCAATACGCCTCAATCCAAGAAACGCGCGCGTCAGAACGAACGCCGCCTTGCCGTGAACAAGGCCCGCCGCTCGCGCATCCGCACTTTCCTCCGCAAGGTCGAGGAAGCCATCGCCTCCGGCGACAAGGACGCTGCAGCCAACGCACTTCGCGCTGCCCAGCCTGAGTTGATGCGAGGCGTCACCAAGGGCATCTTCCACAAGAATACCGCATCCCGCAAAATGTCGCGGCTTGCGTCGCGTGTAAAAGCCGTAAACTGAGCTTCACGGCCCTTTGTTTCAAAGACGCGCCTCACGGCGCGTTTTTTTTGATTCTGCTTTGAGCATTGAGTCAAATTGGCAATTTCGCAACGCTCTACGGATTCGCTGGAGCATTCGCGGAGTCAAGCGCAAAGGTCGGTTGATCGCCCCGCTTTCCCAAGGCTAGCTTGCAGATGCGATTCACTTCGTCCTTGGGGGGACATGGTCGTTTGAAGCGGGTGCCAGCCGCTGTCCGGAAGTGTATTTTCCGGCGGACCGAATGGCAGTTGGAAAGTTCCAGACCCGCCCGAATGATTTCGGGGATATTCTGCTTGGGGTAGCAGCGGTATTCCTGTGCTGGGGAGTTTGGTGTGTGCCGGTCTGTGACCGTGCGCGCACTTCCAGACATGTCCGATAATCGCGGTCGTCCTTTGCGGCGACGAGGTCAGCAGGATAGGCAGCCTGCTCTGGTCTCGTCGTATGGGAGCAGAAGGACCCCGCGTTTGTCCGTTTCCGTGTGACGTGGCAGCCCGTTTCGACAGGCGTGACCACCGAAGACATGGAACATTCCAACGACCCGAAGCCGAAGCGATCGTGACGGGACACCGATCCTGCCGGGAATCCGGGGGTTCGGGGGTCGGCCCTGTGCCGGCTCTCATAACAACAATGAAATGCATCGGGTCGAAACCTAATGACGAACGAATCCTGGGGACAGATACGTGAAAATCTTCGCAAGACTGTCGGAAAGAACAACTACGTAAACTGGATCGAGCCCCTTGAATTCGATACCTTGGACGACGGCGTCGCGACATTTCTTGTCCCGACGAACTTCATGGGAAACTGGGTGTCCCGCAATTTCGGCGAACACATACTTCATCAATTGTCGGAAGCCGGCGAATCAGTGACCCGGGTTCAGTTCTCGGTGCCGAATGGCCGGGCGAGAGGGCCAATGAAAGCGGCCCCGAAACCTGCATCGGTCAGCGCGACCGCAACGCTGGAAGGCGACGCCCTTCCCGGTGCTCCCCTCGACGGACGCTTCACCTTCGATACCTTCGTCGTCGGCAAGCCGAACGAGCTTGCCCACGCTGCGGCACGCCGTGTTGCCGAAGGCGGCGTTGTAACCTTCAACCCGCTGTTTCTCTACGGCGGCGTCGGTCTTGGTAAGACGCACCTGATGCATGCCATCGCCTGGGAGCTGAAAAGCCGTTCGCCCGAGCTGCGGGTTGTCTACCTGTCAGCCGAGCAGTTCATGTACCGGTTCGTGCAGGCGCTGCGCGACAAGGACATGATCGCCTTCAAGCAGCTGTTCCGATCGGTCGACGTACTGATGGTGGACGATGTTCAGTTCATTGCCGGCAAAGACGCGACGCAGGAAGAATTCTTCCACACATTCAACGCCCTTGTGGATCAGAACAAGCAGGTCATCGTGTCCTCTGATCGGGCGCCGACCGAAATAACCGGGATCGAGGACCGGATCGTCAGTCGTCTGCAATCGGGACTCGTGGTCGATCTGCACCCGACGAACTACGAACTTCGCCTCGGGATTCTTCAGCAGAAGGTCGAACAGTATTCGGCGCAGTTCCCAAATCTCGAGATCGCAGATGGCGTGCTCGAGTTCCTGGCTCACCGCATTTCCTCAAACGTCCGCGTGCTGGAGGGAGCCCTGATGCGCCTTTTTGCCTTCGGGTCTCTCGTCGGACGCGAGATCACGATGGAGCTGACCCAGGAATGCCTGACCGATATCCTGCGAGCGTCGGATCGCAAGATCACGGTCGAGGAAATCCAACGCAAGGTTTCGGATCACTACAACATCCGCCTGTCGGACATGATCGGTCCCAAGCGCGTGCGCACCTTCGCGCGACCCCGGCAGATCGCGATGTATCTTGCCAAGCAACTGACCTCTCGTTCGCTGCCCGAGATCGGCCGCCGTTTTGGTGGGCGTGACCATACGACGGTGATGCATGGTGTGCGCCGCATCGAGGAGCTGATGCAGAAGGACAGTCAGATCGCCGACGATCTGGAATTGCTCCGCCGGTCGCTCGAAGCGTGACACTGGCTCAGGTGCCCGCTGCGGTATTGCCGCGGGCCACCATCAATTCATGACAGAACACCTCGTCTGGCTGCTTCTGGCGGCAACGATTGTCGGCCTCGCCAAGGGCGGCCTGTCCTCTGCGGGATCGTTGGCAGTGCCGCTTCTGGCCTTGTTCATGAACCCGCTCGAGGCGGCCGCTCTGCTGCTGCCGGTCTTCATCGTGACGGACTGGTTTGCTGTCTGGCTCTACCGTCGCGACTACTCGAGCCGGAACATCGCCATTCTTGTCCCGTCGATCTTCGCGGGGATCTTCGTCGCGATGTTGATCGTGCCCTTCACGCCCGAGGCTGTTCTCCTCGTAGTTACCGGAGGGGTCGGACTTTGGTTCTGCATGCGCAGCTGGTTCGGCAAGCGGATCGAAACGGCGCGTGGCGCCGAGATCGTGCCGGGCGTCTTCTGGGGAATCCTGACCGGGATCACAACGTTCATCACACACTCCGGCGCGCCACCGTCGCAAGCCTATCTTCTGCCTCAAAAGCTGCCCCGGCTGGTCTTTGCGGGCACTCTTGCCATCACATTCGCCTTTGCGAACGTCGCCAAGCTGCCTGGATACTACGCGCTTGGATTCTTCGAGGGCCTTCGCTGGCACCTGATCTTCGTGCTGGTCGCCGTCGGCATTGTCGCGACCGCTGCGGGCCGCTAGATTGTGAAGCGACTGACTGACCTGACCTACGTGAGGGTCCTCGAAGGCCTGCTTTTCGTGCTGTACATCGTGCTTTTCGGGAAGGCCGTCACGCTCATCGCCTGACGACCTGCCCTTGACCATGTCCGGGCTTCTTAAAAAAGTCCCCGAATCCAATTGCGTCCGGTCTGAAAATAGATAGTTTTGGCGTCCCGGAATTGTGCGGAGCGAGCGGCATGAAATTCTCGATCGAGCGCGGGGCGCTTTTGAAAGCGGTCTCACAGGCGCAGTCGGTGGTGGAACGGCGTAACACCATTCCGATCCTCGCCAACGTGCTGATCGAAGCTGACGGAGATCAGGTCAGTTTTCGCGCGACCGACCTCGATATCGAAGTGGTGGACCAGGCCCCGGCCAAGGTCAGCCGCGCTGGAGCCACGACGGTCAACGCCGTCATGCTTCATGAGATCGTCCGCAAGTTACCGGATGGCGCTTTGGTGACGATCACCGATGACGGCGCATCCGGCCGCATGTCGGTCGAAGCGGGCCGGTCTAACTTCGCGCTCGCCACGCTGCCGCGCGAAGATTTCCCGGTGATGGCCTCGTCCGAGTACGAATCCAATTTTGCAGCGCCCGCGCCAGTCCTTCGCCGCCTCTTCGACAAGTCGAAATTCGCGATCTCGACCGAGGAAACCCGCTATTACCTGAACGGCGTCTACAT
>CAZRNL010000007.1:0-26722 GCA_964601395.1 uncultured Silicimonas sp.
GACTCTGACGGATCTCAAGGATGGCGGACTGACGGCGGTTTCGAGATCGGAGGTCCTTGACGTGGACCTAGGGCTCAAAGGCTCGCTTTCGGACGTTGATATTCTTGTGGGCGACTCGATGGGCGAGATGTTCTTCTACCTCTCTTCTGCGAACGCGGTCGTCGTCGGTGGCGGCTTCCTGGAAAGTGGCGCTCACAACGTGATCGAACCGATGGCCTTGGGCAAGCCTGTGGTGACCGGACCGCATATCTGGACGATCGAATTTCCAGCGGTCGAAGCAGTGGAGGCGGGTGTTCTGACGATCTGTGAAACACCGGAGGCCTTGCCGGCGACGCTTCGCCGGGCCATGGGGCAGGGCAACGCCGCGGCCAAGGCGTTTCATGCCGCGAATTCCGGGGCCTCTGAGCGAATCTTTGCAGCGATCCGTCCGCTGCTTAGGTGACGGTGCGATTGCAATTCCCGGTCCCAAGATGATAGCCCGAACATCGTAGACGGAGCGCATTCTCGCCATGGGGCACCAGTATTTCGTTGTCGGGGCCGGTTCGATCGGGCAGCGGCACCACGCGAACCTTCAGAGCCTTGGTGCCAAGAGCAGGCTTCTGCCCTGGCGGGGACTGCAACTTGGCGCGCTGGCGGCAGAGTTGCGTGCAGCGGGTAGCGCCGCGTTGGTCATTGCGACAGCTACTCCGGTCCGTCTTGAACTGGTCTCGCTCTGCGCCGGGCTTGGTGTGCCGTTTTACGTCGAGAAACCTCTGGCCTATCGACTTGAGACGCTTGACCGGATCTTCGACATCGCCGAACCGGTTGCGGGACGGTCCGTCGTCGGATTGATGATGCGCTATCATCCTGCAATCATGGCGCAGGTCGAGGCCGGCAGGCGGGCATACGCCTTCGATCTGGAAATCGGACACGATGTGCGGCAATGGCGGAAAAACTGGCGATTCTCAGAAAGCTACGCAGCTGAACCCGAAGGCGGTGGAGTACTTCTGGACCTTTGCCACGAGATCGACATTGCGCATTGCCTGTTTCCGGATCTCGGCATCGTGTCGGTCGACTGCGTCGGGCATCAGGATTTTCCCGGCGTCGATTTCGCCACCCGAGTGACGATGGCTTCCGATGGAGGGCCGACAGGCAGTGTCGCGATGGATTATCTGTCGCCGAAAAGTATCCGCCGACTTCGGTTACGGGGCCGGGACGAAATCGTCGATCTTGACCTGCTGACCTCCCGTGAAGTGTCCTCGCGCGGGGCCGAAGACTGTGTCCGGACCTGGGCGTTCGATCGGAACGACATGTTTCTGGCGCTCATGCGGGACTTCATGTCGCTGGTCGAGGGGCGAGCGACGTCCGGGAATCCGCTGCTTCCTCGATTGGACCGAATGTACCCGAGTGCCGCCCTGGTTGCCTCCGCCTGGGAGGCGCGGGAATTCCACGGCTACATCGAAGGAGGCTTCATATGATCGTCGGGCATATCGGCGTCCGGAAAGGCTCGAAGGGAGTTCCGGGCAAGAATTTCCGTCCGCTTTTGGGTAAGCCCCTGATCGATTGGTCGCTGGACCAACTGCTGGCACATCCGCGCGTAGATGCGGTTGTGGTAAGCACAGACGATGAAGTGATCTATGCCCACGCTGTAGCGAAGGGTTGTCTCGAGATGGGCCTCCGGCCGGACGAACTGGCCTCGGATACAGCCGCAAAATGGGATGTCTGGCAGCACGCGCTTGGCGTGGCCGAAAAAGCTGTCGGCAAGGTTGACGCCTTCCTCGATCTCGACTGTACCTCACCGCTACGCGAGATGTCAGACATCGACGGCGCGCTCGACGCATTCTTCGACAAGCGGCCGGACATGATCATGTCATGCACCGACGCGCGAAAGAATCCGTACTTCAACCTCGTCGAGCCGGATCAGTCTGGATACCTGCATGTCTCGAAACCGCTTCCGGGCGGTGTCGTTGCCCGGCAGCAGGCGCCGGTCGTCTGGGAACATGCGGCGTCCACCTATGTCGTCGATCCCGAATACCTGCGAAGGGCCAAGGGGCTGTTCCAGGGACGCGTCCTGCCTTATCTGATGCCGCCGGAGCGGTGTCTCGACATTGATACGGAACTCGATTTCCGCATTGTCGAATGCCTCATGAAGGAACAACTCGATGGGTGAGCAACTCAAGGGCCGGACCGTTTTCATCACTGGATCGGGCGGTGTGCTGGGGTCGACCTACGTGCGCCGGATGCTTGACGAGGCTGCGCGCGTCGTGGCGTCGGATTTGCCGGGAGATCGGGCCGAAGCATTGAAGGAGCGGCATGGCGCGGATGAGAATTTCCGCTTCTACGATCTCGACGTCAACGACGAGGCGAGCGTGGAAGCGATCTTCCAACGCATCCTGGGCGACGGCTGGGAGCCGAACGTGGTTCTCAACAACGCCGCGATCACGGGCGAGATGCTTATGGGCAAGGGCAAGGGGTTTCCCGACTTCGCCGATACAACGATCGAGGATTTCGAGAAGACGCTGCGCACCAACCTTACCGGCGCATTCATGGTCGCGCGCCAGATGGATCGCGACATCGTCGGCCGCTACCCTGCTACCCTGATCAACGTGGCCTCGATGTATGCGTTGAACGGGGCGCACCACGGTATTTATGAGGGAATGCCGTTCAAGAATTTCTCAGCCTATGGCGTGAGCAAGGCTGGAATTCATGGGTTGACCGTTTGGCTGGCGGGCTACTGGGCCAAGCGGCAGGCAACGGTAAACACCATAGCACCGGGCGCTGTCTTCAACGGCCACTCGGACGAGTTCCAGCGCCGAGTGTCCGGGCTGATCATGTCCGACCGTATGGCTCAACCCGATGAGATCGCGGATGTCATGTTGTTTCTTGCATCGCCGCAGTCGGGCTACATGACCGGGCAACTTGTGAACGTCGACGGTGGGTTCTCAGCTTGGTGACAGGGTCGAAGGTTGCTGTCTGCCGATCATCAAGGCTGCGACCCATCCGGCGACAAACCCTCCGAAATGTGCCTGCCAGGCCAGGTGCCTGTCCATGGCGAAATACAGAACCACGTTCAGAGCCGCCAACAGTAGCACCGCCCGGGCGACCGGCCAGAGTTTCTCACGCAGAATGGACCGGTCGGCGTATTCCCACGAAAGGATAGCGCCGACCAGTCCGAAAAGAGCGCCCGAGGCACCCACCATCGGCCGATAGCTGTTCGACAGAAGCGCAAAGCCGATGGCGCCGCCTAGTATGGACAGGCCGTAGATTAGAAGGAATCTCGCTCCGCCGACCCGCTTCAGCACCGGGTTTCCCAGCGAGAGCAGTGTGACCATATTGACAACGAGGTGAACAAGGCCCGCGTGCAGGAAAGCGTAGGTCAGGAACATCGTCCAGGGCTGCAGTCGGAAGTTCGGTTGCCAGTCGCTCAGAAGCCCCTGCCAGAAGCCGGCATGTTCATAGACGATCTGGCGGAAGCGGGCGATGCCCAGGAGGCCGAGGTCGCCCGCCAGCAGCAGCAATTCCAGGAAAGTGCAAAGCGCGACGAGACCCAGAAGAGGCCAGCGCTCCTTTCCGGGAGTGCCGACCCGCGCGGGTTTATCCATTCGATCAGAAGCCGAAAGTGATATCGCGCTCGATGTTGAAGAAGACGGTGTTCGAACTTTCCGTCGGGCCGCCGCCCTCGATCTCGCGAATATGCTCAAGTCCGGTCCGCATGCGCCATTCTTCCGTCAGCGAGCGGGAGTAGGAGATGTTGGCCGAAGTGCGGCTGTCATCGTCAACGCCGCCGACCTGGTTCGCGGCCGCGTAGGTCAGACCAGCGGACCATCCCGAAACGGCATTGATCGACTGCTCGAAACCGACTTCAAGCTCGGTGTTGACAAAGAGATCGCCATCGTCTGCAACAGGATCGTGTGCAAGACTTGCGGTCAAGGCACCGCGCGGCGTCTCCTGGCGATAGAGAAGAGATGCGGATGGCCGCACCGAACTGAAACCGTCCTGATCCACAACGCCCAACGAGTATTCCAACACGCCGTTGCGAAGATCGAAGCTTTGCCGCACGGCAGCTTCACTGCGACGGCCGTCACTGTCGATGCGCGAACTGATGTCAAAGCCCAGTGACCCCGCAGGTCGATCCTGGGTGACCGAGACTTCGATGCCAATGCCATCATCGGACGCCCCGCCAGTCTCGTCGGTCCAGTCGTAGATCACGTCGCCGGTGAAACTCAGGCCACCCGCCGTTTCGCCGCCGACACCCACACCCACATAGCTGTCGGTTGTGTCGACGCCACCCGCGCCGCTTTCGGATTCCTCGCTGGTCCCGGCAAGGAAGCGGGCGGTCAAGGCGGGCGTGATCCGGAAGCGGGCAAGCGCATCAAGCGAGATGGTTGTGGAATCGACGAGATCCGGGTCCGTAGTGTCGGAGTAGTTTCTATCGACCCACTCAGCGCTCACGTCGACGCCAAAGGGAGCGTCAATTCCTGTCTGGACCGAAGCACGAAGCGCCGTTGTGTCCAGCACTCCGGTGCTCAGGATCAGTGTGCCCGCGCTCGGACCGGAAGTAATGATGTCGGTTTCTTCGTCTAGCTGGATATTCCGGTAGCTTGCGGAGAAGGAGAGGGCGGCGCTGGCGCCGCGTCGTGCGTATTCGATGAAGGCTTCCGAGTTCTCGAAGTCGAAGGAATCGTCGGCTCCGCCGCCATAATCTCCAACGAGTTCGGTTCCCAGATTGAACCGCAGCGTTTCAGCCCTTGTTTCGCTTTCAGCAGCGAACCTAACGCCTGTCCGCGACGTGAACGTTGCCCCGCTGGTCGAACTATCGAGATCTTCGTTGTCGCTGATCTCGAACCCCTGCGAGTACGAGAGCGTTCCGACAAAGCCAGGCCCCTCCTGCGCGAACGCAGGAGACAGGCTGGACACCGAAAGCGCGAGGGTGGCTGATAGAGAAAGACCCGTCCGCAAATATGTCATCCGCACTACTCGAAGAGGCGGCGCTCGGGCACGATGATTACGTCACCGTCTCGAAGAACGATGTCACCTCCAACCGCTGCCCCGTCCGCGATTGCCTTATAGTTGATCTGATACACGGACTGCTTTCCCGTGCTCTTTTCGGTACGGCGAAGTGTGATCCGTTTCGTCGCCGCAAAACTGGTGAAACCGCCGGTTTCCGCCAGTGCCTGAAGAAGGGTTGTTCCGCGGCGGAGATGTTTCTCTCCTGGCGTCGCGATTTCGCCCATCATGTAAACATGCATCTGCGCGCCGCCCATGGACGTGGGCGT
The DNA here is from genome assembly GCA_964601395.1 of uncultured Silicimonas sp. Taxonomy (GTDB): domain Bacteria; phylum Pseudomonadota; class Alphaproteobacteria; order Rhodobacterales; family Rhodobacteraceae; genus JAVJUV01. The sequence continues at coordinate 5,256 of CAZRNL010000007.1, forward strand.
CGTCGTCAGCGTTTCGACTGTCACGAACACGTTTGGCTCGGATGTGAAATTGCTGGCGATTCCCGCAGTAATTGCAGAATCTACGTCACCTGGAGTTCTTCCGGCGGCGCGGATGCTGCCAGCGAACGGAAACGAGATCGTCCCGTCGGGTAGCACCAGAACCGAGCGGTTCAGCGTCGGATCCTCAAGCACCTCGATCTGCAGAGTATCGCCCGGCCGGATCGAGTAAGATTGAGCGAATGCGCCGGTTGCCAACACCGTAGCAGCCATGGCGAACATATATTTCTTCATCATTCCCACCTTCATAACGACACTTCCCCCAAAGTGAGCACAAAACTTCTAATGGCACTATTGCGCGGGAAATCCACCGGATGAAAGACTTTTCTTGATTTTTTCGACGCTTCCGTCTGCGAATTGAGCCTCATGTGCAACATGTTACCGGATCAGGGATCGGTGCTTTCTTCGGCGGGCGCGGCAAGAACCTCCCGCGCTTCCGTGATTTGGCGGCGCGTGTCGTCTTCGTCGGAAAGCGTCACAGCCCGGCCAAAGGCCTCTCGGGCGTCTGCTTCACGTCCGAGGGCCTGGTAAATCTTCGCAAGGTGATACTGCACGATCGGATCCTGATCGAGCGCCTGCGCTGCGGGCTCAAGATAGGACAGTGCCTCGGCATGCTCGCCACGCCGATGCAGGATCCATCCATAAGTATCCTGGAACGGAGCTACCTGGGTTCCGTTGAGGCGTCTTGCAACAGTAAACGCCCGCTCCAGGCTTTCATCGTCTTCAAAGTAAGTGGCAAGAAGGCTCGCCAGGTTGTTGGCCACGATCAGCGAGCTCGTGTCGCGCGCATAGAGTTTTTCGTAAATGGCGACCGCGCCATCGATGTCCTTCGATTGCTCAAGAAGCGATGCCTGCACCCAAAGCAGGTCCTCATCCTCGGGTGAGACTGACAGGGCTTCGTCCAGAGTCTCGCGGGCTTCATCCATTCGGCCCTGTGCGCCAAGGACGCGCATGAGCTGAAGTGATATCGCGGGGTCTTTTACGGTTGTCAGCGTTTCGCGGATGATCTGTTCCGCTTCGGCGAAATTGCCGATCGCAAAATAGGTGTTGCTCAGCAGCAATCTTGCCCTGGGGTTATCGGGAAATTCGTCCACGAGTTCGCGCGCCATCGCCAAGGCCTCATCGTTCCGACCTTCGGCGATTCGAGCCCGGATCAGGGCGATCCTCGCTGATGCGTTGCCGTCCTCTTCCTGGCTCAAGCTTTCCAGGAACGCGACGCCGCTTTCGGTGCCTTCGCGCCGGCTGATGATCTGAAGTTTCAGATCGTCGGCCAAGGCATCGGTCTCGGGCGTCCCTTGCCGACGCAATGTGGCCTCGACCTGCTCGGCGCGAGCCCAATCACTGGTGAGAAGATGTATTCGACCCAGAAGAACCAGCAATTCAGGGTGTCCGGGAGATGTGCGAAGCGCTCTTATCACGACATCTTCCGCGGGACGAAACCGCTCCCGGTCTGCTAGAAGCCGGGCGAAGCGCAAGCTTTCCTCGGGCGCATTGCCGGATGCCTCGACCGCCAGCGCCAGAAGGTCCTGTGCAAGCTCGGGATTTCCGTTGCGCTGATGAGCCTCGGCCATGAGGGTCATCGCCTCGGCGTCTTCCGGCTCCCGGTCAAGCGCCAGCCGGAGAATCTGAAGTGCCTCCTCGGGCTTGTCGGCATCGATGCTCCAGCGGGCGGACATCTTCAGCGCATCCACCTGTCCGGGGTCAGATGCCAAAACTTCTTCCACGAGTTGTCGGGCACCGACCTCGTTTCCGGATGCAATCAGCATCCTGGCCAACGTCACTCGGTAGCGATCAGTGTTCTCACCAGGTTCGGAACCCTCGACGACCGTTTGCATCTCGGATACGGCCCCATCGGGATCGCCCATGTCGAACAGGATGCCGGCCCGCAGCGCGCGCAGCAGTTGATTGTCCTCGTACAAACCGATCGCGCTGTCGAGTTCGGCAAGAGCGACTTCGTTGCCGCGTGTCTGGCGCAGAAGGCTTATCAGGTTGATATGCGCGTTCTGAGGCACTTCGGCGGTGGCAATCTCGCCGCGCATGAACTCCTCGGCATCATCGATTTGTCCCCGGCTTGTCAGCGTGCGGATCAGGACGGCCTTCGATTGCTCGTCATTCGGGAATTGCTTGATTGTCTCACGCAGATGAGCTTCGAGACCCTCTCGGTCACCGAGCCTGTCCAGAAGCTCGGCCTTCACCAGATACAATCGCTGGTTCTCAGGGAAGGTGGCAAGGGCGATGTCCGATACTTCGAGCGCTTTCCCGAAGTCGCCTTCCCGGGAGTAACCTTCGATCAGGATGCGTTGCAGGATCAGATCGGACTTCCGTGACTCGAAGAGCGCCTCTGCAGCTCGGGTCAGTTCCCTGATCCGCGGTTCATCCTCGGAGATGATGGCCTGCCGGAAGTCGAGGGCCAACTTGGCCGATTCGGTTCCGTCGAGATCGACATTGGCCGCGATCAGCGCCGCGCCGTGACGGTCCGCTTCTTCCCAGTTCTGGGCTGCAATGGCCATCTGGACCAGCGCCAGGCGCGCTTCGTGATTGTTCGGGGACTGCTCGACCACGCGCAGATAGTTTGAATAACTCTCGGGGATGTTCCCGATCGAACGGGCAGCCTTTGCATATGCCATCCGTGCGTCGAGATTGCCTTCCTGAAGCGCAACGACATTGCGGAATTCCAGGATCGCGCGTTGCGCGTCGCCCGCTGCCAAGAGCTCAAGCCCATTCTGGAAATGCTTCTCCGCGCGCTCATCCGCGTTGTCGCATGCGACAAGCAGAACAAGGGCGCAAGCAACAGTCACGGATCGAAAGAACGGGGGCCTCAACATCAAATCTGCTCCAGAATACTGCTGCGCGCAGGGTATCAACCCCTGCGCGCAGCAACCAGTCGGAATGGAGATTTAGTAACTGAGACGTGAGATTAAAGCCTCAGACGCCCGTGCCACGGAAGACAACGGCCGCGGTGCCAACCAAAATCTTGAAGTCGCATACGAGCGACAGATCCCGGTGATAGGCGTCGTCATAGCGCGCCCTCTCGGCGAAAGTGCTCATGTTGCGTTCAGAAATCTGCCAGCTTCCGGTCATCCCGGGTCTCAGTTGATAATAGGCATTGCCTGGGTACATCGCCTGCTGGCTCGGCATCATCGGACGCGGACCAATAAGGGACATGTCGCCTTTCAGGACGTTGAAGATCTGAGGAAGCTCGTCCAGCGACGTGCGGCGCAACAGCCGTCCGATACGGGTCACGCGCGGGTCAACGCTCAGTTTCTGCTTTGAGGCCCATTCGGATCGCGCGGCATCGCAGCTTTCGAGATGCCGTCTCAACTGATGTTCGGCATCGGGAACCATCGAGCGGAACTTCCATATTACGAAGCGGCGCCCGTCTTTCCCGACACGTTCCTGGCGGAAGATGGGTGAGTGCCCGTCCATCGAAATCGCGATGGCCAAAAGCACCATGAATGGAGCCACGAACGGGATGGCCAGTAGAACTGCCATGACATCGAGGACTCGTTTGCAGCCGAAGCGGTAGTAACCATTAAGAATTTTTGGAGCAGCAGCAGTGGTCTGTCCGATGTCGGTGGAACGCCGGATACTCGTCGCGTGTACTGTCATAACCTATTGCCGAAAAATAAATCCGGCCCCCTGGAACACAATCAAACCAAACAATCGGGCGAAAATGCAGCAGCAGATCGTTCGAACGTTGGTGTTTTTTTAACTATCATCCGGCGGCGGAAAATCAAAGCAAGACAGCGGTTTTCATGGAAATTTCACGGAACTCTCGGGCCGGAACGCCCGAAGCGCGGTCGCTGGCGAGGCCAAGCTTCTAATTTTTAGTCATTTCCTGCCGCATTTATGCCTTGATCGTGGAATCGACGTTCTGCGACGGGAAAACCACACCCCCGTGCTGATCTGCAACTATGTAGGAAAAACGCGGGAACTGTATCCTGTTCGGAAACATTAACCAGTTCCTCTGACGTTGCCGCTCGGCGACGATTCGACGACTCAGGGCCTTGCCAGGTTGAGAATTGCACAAATGCCGCATCCACGACATGATGTAGCCCTCAACAAGTTGTTTGCTTCAAAGTAGAGTGCTGGTGCCTATATCTAACTCGAAAGCCAGTGAGAGCATGACGAGTTCAGACCTTTACATGGAGTACTTCGGGTTTTCCGAGCGGCCGTTCACGCTGCTTCCGGACCCGGATTTTCTTTTCTGGTCCCGCGCGCACCGCAGGGCCTATTCCGTGCTGGAGTACGGGGTCATTACCCGTGCGCCCATCACGATCGTCACCGGCGAGGTCGGTGTCGGCAAGACGACACTTATCCAGAAACTGCTGCAGACACTGGATGACGACATCACTCTCGGACTCATCTCCAACGCCCAGGGCGGGCGCGGGGAGCTTCTTCAGTGGGTTCTCAATTCGCTTGGCGTCGAGACGGATCTCTCGGGCGCCTACGTCACGCTTTTCCAGCAGCTTCAGGACTTCGTTATCGAAGAGTACGCATCGGGTCGCAGGGTTATCCTGTTGATCGACGAGGCGCAAAACCTGTCGGTCGAAGGTCTTGAAGAGCTTCGTATGCTGACCAATATCAATTCCAACAAGGACGAGCTTCTGCAATTGATCCTCGTCGGGCAGCCCGAGCTTCGCCAAATGATAATGCGTCCAGAACTTCGCCAGTTCGTGCAGAGAGTCAGCGCCACCTATCATATCGGGTCGCTCGATCGTGCGGCGATCGGCGGATACATTCAGCACCGTCTGACCCATGTGGGCGGAACGGGTACCGAATTCACTGCAGAGGCGATCGACCTGATCCACAAGCACACGCACGGGATTCCTCGCTTGGTCAACAAACTCTGCGATTTCTCGATGGTCTATGCCGCTACCGAAGAGCGTCGTGTCGTCGACGCTGCGGTCGTCGAAGAGGTACTGGACGATGGCATCTTCCTGCCCGCCGTCCTGTCTACCGGAGAAGCAGCCGAATGAGCAGTGATATCAAGTTCTATGTCAGTCTTCTGAAGAAGCGACTGCCGGTGATGACCGTCATCTTTCTGCTATGCATGGCGGTCGGGCTGAGTCTGGCGATGACGTTGCCGCCGCGCTTCGAGGCGAATGCCCGTCTGATGGTCGAAAGCGCCAAGATCTCGGATTCCGGGGACGGTTTTTCGGAAAGCTCTGCCGCCAACCGCCAGCTTCGCGCAATCGAAGAGCGGCTGATGACTCGTGCCAACATGATCGACGTGGCCAACAAGTTCCGCGTCTTCGGAGACAACGCAGACATTTCGCCTGACGAAATGAACGATCTCATGGAAGCGAGCACCAGCATCCGGGTCATTCCAGGAGGTCGTGACAGCACGACGATGATGCGGATCTCGTTCGAGACGGACAATCCGAACACGGCCGCAGATGTTGTGAACGAGTTCGCGACGATCGTTGAAAATGCCAGCGCTACGCTGAGGCAAAACAGGGTCGGCGAGACGGCTGCATTCTTCGAGAGCGAGGTGCGTCGCCTGGGCGAGGAACTGTCGCGCAAAAGCGCCGAGATCGTCGCCTTCAAGGAAGCGAACAAGGGTGCTCTGCCGGAAGAGCTGAACTATCGACTCGATCGGCAGTCGCAGGTGCAGGAGCGCTTGAATGCCTCCGCCCAGAATCTGGCGTCCCAGACAGAACAGCGCAGTCGCCTGCTGGCATTGGGACGAGTTAGCGGTGCTCCGAGCGTGCAACTGACTCCAGAAGAACTTCGGCTGTCCGAGTTGCGCAACCAGTTGGCGTCCGACTTGTCGGTTTATTCTGAAACCAGCCCACGGGTGAAAATCCTGCGGGCCCAGATAGAAAGCCTTCAGGCTTCGATGTCACCACCGGGAGCTAACGGCGCCAGCGCCGATCCCATGCAGAACATGCTCGATGTCCAGATAGCCGAGATAGATTCGCGGATTGCCAACCTGGAAGAGGATATCAGACGGGGCGAAAAGGAACTGCTCGATCTGCGCGAAGCGATTGAGAAGACCCCGCAGAACTCCATTCGTATCGAGGCGATGACGCGCGACTACGATAACATCCAGAGCCAGTACAACAGTAACGTCGCATCCCTTGCCAAGGCCAAGGCCGACGAAAGTATCGTTCTTGCGGGCAAGGATGAGCAGGTCAGGGTCATCGAGCGTGCGGTCGCGCCCAGCAGTCCGAGCAGTCCAAACCGCAAGTTGATCGCAGGCGGCGGTGTTTTCGCCGGTACGGCCCTTGCGGCGATTTTCTTCGTCCTGACGGAACTGATCAACAGATCCATCCGCCGTCCGACCGATCTTGTGCGCGGTCTGGGTGTGCAACCGCTTGCGACGATCCCGTATCTGGAAAGCGAGAAAGTACACCGACGGCGCCGCAGCCTTCTCGTGGTCGGGTTCATCGTTTCCCTGATCGCCATCGCGGCCGCGCTTTGGGCGGTGCACACCTTTTATCTGCCGCTGGACCTGTTCGCTGAGCGAGCGCTGAAGAACATCGGTCTTTGACGGATCACACGGAAGCCAGATATGGAAAAACTGCAGGCCGCCCTGGAACGGGCCCGAGAAAAAAGAGAAGGCTTCGAGCCCAGCCGTCCGGGACGCCCGGAGTTGAGCGGCCGGACCAAGACGCGTCGGCTCGCGCAGGCAGAGGCTGTGAGTGCAGCCTGGGCCGCCGTTCCGATGTTCGACGTCTCGTCGAACCGCATGCAGGAATCGCGAATTTTCTCAGCCGAAGCCACGAACGACGCGCAATACTTCGATATCCTGCGTACAAAGCTTCTTCTTGAGATGGCCCGGAATGACTGGGTACGGATAGCGATCACGTCGGCCACTCCGAACTGTGGCAAGACGACGATCGCCTGCAACCTGATCACCGGTCTGGGACGGCAGCCTGAAACCAGGGGCATGCTGTTCGATATGGATTTCCGGCGACCATCGGTATCGAAGATGTTCGGTGCAAGCCCGACGGCCAGTTTCGAAGATGTTCTGACCGACCGGGTCCCTTTCGCCGATCAAGCACTGCGTCAGTCGGAGAACACGATCGTTTCGATGACGACGCGTCCTGTGGCCGATCCGTCGAAGCTGATAAACCGCTCTCGGACCGCGGAAATCCTCGACGAGATCCAGAGCGTCTATCGACCTGACATCATGCTGTTCGATCTTCCGCCGGTTCTGGTCTCGGACGAGACGCGCGCATTCCTCAAGCTTGTGGATGCGGTGGTGATCGTGGTCGGTGCCGAAACCAGCACGGTGTCGCAGATCGACGAAGTTGAGCGCGAAGTGGCTCAATACACCAACGTCGCCGGAGTAGTCTTGAACAAGTGCCGCTTCATGGACGAAGGCTACGGCTACGCCTACTGATGGGCCGAGGCGATCCGCAGAAACGCCATTGAAGCTGTCACCATATCAGGTCAGAGCTGCGAAATACGGACGACGTCCGACTGAAACGTAGGCTTCGAAGCCTGCTTCCGCTGCGTCTTTTGTCGTATAGATGTTGCGCAAGTCTGCCATCCGTGCCCGGTTCATGGCTGCCGCCATTCGAGCTAGGTCGAGCGCCCGGAATTCATTCCATTCCGTCAGCAAAACCAATAGATCGGCGTCACGCACGGCAGCGTAGACGTCGGTTTCCCAGATCACGCGCGGCAGCAGCTGGCTTCCTTCGCGGCGACCCTGGGGATCCACGGCACGCACTTCCGCGCCGCCGCCGATCAGCGCAGGGATGATCGTCAGCGACGGCGCGTCGCGCATGTCGTCGGTGTTCGGCTTGAAAGTCACCCCCAGAACGGTGATCTTCTTGCCGTTGAAGGATCCGTCGCAGAGATCGCGCAGTTTTTCGATCATCCGCCTTTTGATCACCTCGTTCACGGAAATGACGGCTTCGGTGATTGCCATCGGGCTGGCGAAGTCCTGACCGATCCGCGCCAGCGCCTGGGTGTCCTTGGGAAAGCAAGATCCGCCGTAGCCGGGTCCGGCGTGCAGGAACTTGTTTCCGATCCGCCCATCCAGCCCCATGCCCTTTGCCACCTCGCGAACGTCCGCTCCGGTCTTTTCGCACAAGGCTGCGATTTCGTTGATGAAAGTGATCTTCGTCGCCAGGAAGGCGTTCGCCGCGTACTTGATCATCTCGGCCGATTCCAGATCGGTTGTGACAATCGGAAACTCGCGGAGAAACAGCGGGCGATAAACGTCGGCCATCACAACAGCCGCGCGATCGTTCTCGATGCCGACGACCACGCGGTCGGGTCGCATGAAATCTTCGATCGCGGCCCCCTCGCGGAGAAATTCCGGATTCGATGCCACGTCGAAATCCAGAGTGGGATTGGCCGACCGCACGACTTCCGCGACTTTCCTGTTCGTGCCCACGGGCACGGTCGACTTGGTCACAATCACCAGGTAGCCTTTGGCCGCGCGGGCGATTTCCTCGGCTGCCGCCATCACATAGGTCAGATCGGCGTGTCCGTCGCCACGCCGCGTAGGCGTACCAACGGCGATGAAGACCGCTTCGACATCTGCCAACGCACTGTAGAGGTCTGTCGTGAAGCTCAGACGCCCAGCCGCGACGTTTCTCTCGAGAAGCGCCTCGAGGCCAGGTTCGTAGATCGGTACTTCGCCCCGTTCCAGTCGCTCAATTTTGTCGGCGTCCTTGTCAACGCAGACGACTTCGTGCCCGAAGTCGGAAAAGCACACACCCGAGACAAGCCCCACATATCCGGTTCCAATCATTGCGATACGCATAGCCTGCAGTGTCCTTGTATTGTAAAACTCTCAGGAGCCGTAGTAGCCCTGATACCACTTCGTGAATGAGGGAACTCCCTCGGCGAGTGTTGTTTGAGGCGTATAGCCCACCAACGCCTGCAGAAGGGTCGTATCCGACCACGTCGCAGGCACATCGCCCGGTTGCATGTCCATCAGGTTCTGCTTCGCAACGCGACCCAGCGCCCTTTCGATTGCGGCAATGAAGTCTGCCAGACTGTCCGGCTCGGACTTGCCAATATTGACGATGCGGAACGGAGCCACCGGGCTCAGGCTGTCGAAATCGCCCAGAGACGTGTCGGGCACAGCCTGGGCAAGACGCCAGACGGCTTCGACCAGGTCATCAATGTAAGTGAAATCCCGTTTCATCTTGCCATGGTTGTAGACGTCGATTGGCTGGTCTTCGAGCATGGCACGGACAAACTTGAACAACGCCATGTCAGGACGACCCCAGGGACCGTAGACCGTGAAGAACCGAAACATGGTAAGGGGAATGCGATAGAGATGGGCATAAGAATGCGCCATCGCCTCAGTCGCCTTTTTTGTCGCGGCATAGAAGGACATGGGCGTGTCCGCCTTGTCGGTCTCGGCATAGGGCATTTTCGTGTTGGCGCCGTAGGCAGACGATGTCGAGGCCGTGAGCAAGTGGCGAGGAGGCCAGGCGCGGGCGGCCTCCAGCACTTCGTAGGTGCCGAGAAGGTTGGAGTCGACGTAGGTCCGTGGTGCCTCGATCGAATGGCGAACGCCCGCCTGCGCGGCAAGGTGGATGACGACCTCGGGGCGATGGTCTCGCATGAGGTCGCTGAGAGCTCCTGGACGCTCGATCCGGTCCTCGATTTCGGTATAGCCTGCATGACGCGCCAACCGCGCGGCACGGTCGCGCTTCAGGCTGGGGTCATAATATTCGGTAAAGGCATCGACGCCCACCACGCGCCACCCTTCGGCGAGCCACCGTTCGGCGACATGCGCACCGATGAAGCCGGCAGATCCGGTGACAAGAGCGGTTCTCACTCCGCGTCCCGGGCGACTTGTTTCAGATACTCGCCATAGGCGTTCTTGCCCAACGGTTTGGCGGCGGCAAGAAGATCCTCGCGGCTGATCCACCCCTGATCATAGGCGATCTCCTCGGGCGATCCGGTCTGAAGGCCCTGCCGCGAAGTCAGGGTGCGGACAAAGTTGCCCGCATCCAGCAGTGACGCATGGGTGCCCGTGTCCAGCCAGGCATAGCCCCGGCCCATCCGCTCGACCGTCAGAGACCCGTCATTCAGGTAGGATTCCAGAAGGTCGGTGATCTCGAGTTCACCGCGTGGCGACGGCTTGACCTTCGCCGCGCGTTCCGGGGCGGAGCCATCCAGGAAGTAAAGCCCCGTAACAGCATAGTTCGAGGGCGGCTCAGCCGGTTTCTCGATGATCCTCGTGACTCTGTCGCCTTCATAGGCCAGCACGCCATAGCGCTCGGGATCGGCCACGCGATAGCCGAAGACGGTGCCACCGGCAACCTGCGCATCCGCACGGCCAAGTATCGTCGGCAGTCCATGGCCGAAGAAGATGTTGTCGCCTAGCACCATGGCTGAAGGTGCCCCGTCGAGGAAATCACGGGCCAGCAGATAGGCCTGCGCCAGTCCGTCCGGCGAGGGTTGCTCGATCCAGGAAAAGGACAGACCCCACTGAGACCCGTCGCCCATCAGGCGCTGGAACTGCGCCTGGTCGTCCGGGGTCGTGATGATGGCGATCTCGCGGATGCCCGACAGCATGAGCACCGACAGCGGGTAGTAAATCATCGGCTTGTCGTAGATCGGCAGAAGCTGCTTCGAGACGCCGATGGTGATCGGGTAGAGCCGCGTTCCCGATCCTCCGGCGAGGATGATGCCCTTGCGTTTGGTCATGCAGCTTTCAACTCCTTCAAGACCTCTGAAAGCCCCCTTTTCCAGTCCGGTCGCACTATGCCAAAGTCTGCTTCGGTCGAGGTGCAGTCGAGGCGTGAATTCAGCGGCCGCAGCGCCGGTGTCGGAAATTCTGATGTCGGAATATCGACGACTTCGGGGAAAAGCTCGGACTGCGCAAAGATTTCCCGGGCAAATCCCGCCCAACTCGTGTCGGATTGTCCGGAAAAATGATAAGTGCCCCCTGATTGCCCGTCGGTCAGGGCGCGCGCGATTAAAAAAAGTGCATCCGCGATGTCTGCAGCGGGCGTCGGGCCGCCAATCTGGTCGGCGACGACAGTCAGTCGGTCGCGGGACGCACCGAGCCGCAGCATGGTCTTCACGAAATTCCCGCCGTGAGAGCTGAATACCCAGGATGTGCGCAGGATCGCGTGTCTGCCTCCAGCTTGCCGAACAAGGTTTTCGCCTAACGCCTTGCTCGTGCCATAGGCGCTCAGTGGATTGATCGGGGCATCTGGCTTCCATGCTACCGAGCCGGTTCCGTCGAAGACGTAATCCGTCGAGATCTGAACCATCGGCGTTCCGGTTGCGGCGGCGGCCTCTGCCAGAATTCCCACCGAGGTTCCGTTTACGGTTTTCGCCACGATGCTGTCGGTCTCGGCTCGGTCCACGGCGGTGTAAGCGGCAGCGTTGATGATGGCGTCGACCCGCAGGTTACGGGCGATTTCCCGGATCAGCTCGGGCACCATGAATTCAGCCTTGTTGCGGCCGAAGATCTCGAGCGTCACACCCGCCGGAGCCCGACGCGCCAACTCGGTCGCAACCTGTCCGTTCTCGCCGAAGATCGCGATCTTCACGTTCCGGTCCCCCGACGCTCGGTCGCGACAGCCAACAGCGGTCGCCACCAGTCTTCGTTGGCGATGTACCAGTCCACGGTCTGCGCCAATCCTTGCTCCAGTGTCACCGAGGGTCGCCAGCCGAGTTCCTCGCGGATGCGGGTCGGGTCGATCGCATACCGCAGGTCGTGGCCCGGTCTGTCGGTGACGAATTCGATCAGGCGGTCATGCGGAGCTGCCTTCGGACGGCGTTCATCCAGAAGCCTGCAGATCGTACGCACCAAGTCAATGTTTCGCGCCTCGTTCTCGCCGCCGATGTTATAGCTTCGTCCAATTACACCCTGTTCCAGAACCAGAAGAAGGGCTTCGGCGTGGTCCTCGACAAAGAGCCAGTCGCGCACGTTCTCGCCCATGCCATAGACCGGAATCGGGCGTCCGTGCAGCGCGTTCAGGATCACGACCGGAACCAGCTTTTCAGGGAAATGGTAAGGTCCGTAATTATTCGAGCAGTTCGTCATAACGACCGGCAAACCGTAGGTTTCGTGCCAGGCGCGCACCAGATGGTCGCTTGACGCCTTCGAAGCCGAATAAGGGCTGCGTGGATCGTACGGCGTGTCTTCCGTAAACTTGCCTTCGGGACCAAGCGAGCCGAAGACCTCGTCGGTCGAGATATGATGGAACCGAAAGGCTTCGGGCTGTCCCGCTGCCGTCCAATAGCTGCGGGCAGCTTCCAGCAGCGTATAGGTGCCGGAGATGTTGGTTTCGATGAAGGCCGCAGGTCCGTCGATCGACCGGTCGACGTGGCTTTCTGCCGCCAGATGCATGACTGCGTCAGGCTGATGGCGCGCGAAAATAGCATCAAGGGCAGGGCGATCGGTGATCGATGCTTTTTCGAATACATACCCGGGCGCATTGGAGACGTGTGCCACGTTCGCCAAATTCGCCGCGTAGGTAAGGCAGTCGAGGTTGATGATCTCATGGCCAGTTCGAACGGCATGGCGCACAACGGCCGAACCGATGAAGCCAGCACCTCCGGTGACCAGGATCTTCATGACATCCCGCAAGCGAAGGGACTGACGAAATCGGCGAGTGCGGGGGCTGCGGCATCCTTTTCCGATAACGTCGGCGTCTGAGTAAGTCCCCAGTCGATCCCGCAGCTGTCCCAGTGCACCGTCCCGTCGCAGTCGGGATCGTAGTAGTCGGTGACCTTGTAGCTGATCACCGTATTCGGTTCGCGGGTCAGGAATCCGTGCAGAAATCCAGCCGGAATAAGAAGTTGCAGCCCATTCTCGAAGCTCAATTCAATACCGAAGGACTGACCGTATGTCGGCGACCCAAGGCGCACATCAACGGCTACATCGTAGAGTCTGCCATGGATGCAGCTGACCAACTTGGCCTGGGCATGAGGTGGAGCCTGGAAATGCAGTCCCCTCAACGTGCCAGCTTGAAGGGACAACGACTGATTGTCCTGAACGAAGTTCAGGTTCAGACCGGCCCCTTGCATTCTCTTGTGGTTCCAGCTTTCCGTAAAAAAGCCGCGAGCATCGTCAATTCGCGAAGGCTCCAGGATCAGTATTCCGCGCAAACCGGTCTCGTGGACTTTCATGTAACCTCCTGAACCGAGCACGAGGGCTCGATAGCAGTTGTCCTTCCAGACGTCACCTGTTCCAAAAAAAACCGGCGGTTGATCGCCAATTCCCGTGTTATTTCGGAGACATACTGATTTCAGACCCTGCTGCCCGCTGGACCTGCAACGATAACTCTTCCGGCTCCCGCCCGCCCTGACGGGAGGCTCTCTGGTCGGGTCTTGCCTAGCCTCCGACCATACGAGGCATCATCACGATTTCCTGCGCGCCCTCGACTGAAACAAACCATGAATCCTGATAGATGACACCGTCGACCGAGAACGACACACCGCGCCCGATCTGCGGCTCGAGGGCAGGGACTTCCGAAACTATTCCGTCGATGACGCCTTTCAGCGTCTTCGCTTCGATGTCCAGAAACTCCCTGTCGCCTGCAAGCGAGCGCAAAGAGCCCCAAAGTTTGACCCGCACCATGGCCTAGCCTTTGAGCGCCGCCAGAATACGCGGCGGTGACATCGGTGTTTCCGCCATTCGCACGCCGATCGCACGCGACACAGCGTTCGATATGGCCGCAAGCGGCGGGACGATCGAGGTTTCGCCGACGCCACGGACTCCGTAGGGGTGGCCCGGATTCGGAATCTCGAGGATCACTGTGTCAATGGGCGGCAGATCGGACGCCACCGGGATGCGATAGTCGAGGAATCCGGCGTTCTGAAGCCGTCCGTCCTTTCCGTAGACGTATTCCTCGTTAAGCGCCCAGCCGATACCCTGCGCAGCTCCGCCCTGCATCTGGCCTTCGACGTAATCGGGATGCACTGCCTTGCCCGCATCCTGGAATACTGTGTACCGGACGATCTTGGTCGCGCCGGTCTCCTTGTCGACCTCGAGATCGCATATATGCACGCCGAAGCTGACGCCGGCGCCTTCCGCATTGACCTCGTGGTGTCCCGCAATCGGTCCGCCGGTGTTCCCGGCAACCGCCGCGATTTCGGCCATCGTCATGGGGGGATGCTTTCCGGCATTGGGGCCAGCGGGCACCACGGCCCCATCCTCCCACTTGACCGCGTCTTCCTCCAGTTCCCAAAGCTTGGCGACGCGGCGGCACATTTCGGACTTGGCCGCGCGCGCGGCTTCGATTGTCGCCAGTCCCACCATGAAGGTTACTCGACTGCCATCGGTCGTGTCGTTGTAGCCAAGCGACGCGGTATCAGCGACAATCGTGCGGACCTTCTCGTAGGAAATGCCCAGTTCCTCGGCCGCCATCATCGAAATCGAGGCGCGCGATCCGCCAATGTCCGGGTTACCCTCGGTGACGCTGACTGTGCCATCGGGATCGACGGCCAGAGACACTGATGCGTTACCTCCGAAGTTGAACCAGAATCCGCATGAGATGCCGCGAGACTGGTTCGGTCCAAGAGGCGCATTGTAATGAGGATGGTTCTTCGCTGCCTCGAGAGTCGCGATCAAGCCGATGTCGTTGAATGTCGGGCCATAGGACGACAGCGTCCCCTTCTTCGCCGCATTCTTCAACCGCACGTCCAGCGGATCGAGGTCGAGTTTCTGGCAGAGTTCATCGACCACACTTTCGATCGCGTAGACTGCCATAGGCGCTCCAGGAGCACGGTACGCTGCCTCTTTCGGGCGGTTGGTCAAGGCGTTGTAGCCATATGTGCGAACCGCATCGAGGTCGTACGCTGCGAAGGCAGCCTGCGCGGCCATATAGGCGGTCTCGCAGGGGAACGCGCCGCCCTGAAGCCTGAGATGCGCGCGACCGGCGGTGATCCGTCCGTCCTTCGTCATGCCGATCTCGACGTCGATGGACGACGAGCAGGTCGGTCCGGTGGCGCGGAACACTTCCTCGCGGGACATGACTATCTTGACCGGACGTCCTGTCTTCTTCGACAGGGCCAGCGCAACCGGCTCGATGAAGACCGCTGTCTTTCCGCCGAAGCCGCCGCCGATCTCGGAGGGCGTTACACGCAACTGCGCCTCGTCTATTCCGAAGAGGCCCGCGCAGGTCGACCGGACATAATACTGGCCCTGCGTGCAGCACCAAAGCTCGCCCTTGCCCTCGGCGTTGAGCGACGCGAGACAGGCGTGCGGCTCGATATAGCCCTGGTGTGTTGCGGCGGTGCGGAAGCTGCGCCTGGCAACAACATCGGCCTTGGCAAGTCCGGCATCGACGTCACCGTGGCCGAACTCCCAATGGCCGGTTACGTTCTCGGAAAAGCCTTCAGGCACGGATTCGTCGGCGCGCCCGGATTGCACCACCGGTGCGCCGGGCTTCATGGCCTCGTCGACATCGGTGACATGGGGCAGGACTTCGTAGTCGACGACGATCTTGTCCAGTGCCGCCAGAGCGGCAGCCTGGGATGTCGCGGCAACGGCAGCAACCGCGTGGCCGTCGTAAAGGGCCTTTTCCCCTGCCAGCACGTTCTCGCGAACGTCCCGAAGGCTATGTTCTCCGGTATCGGGCAGATCTGCCTGAGTCACCACGGCCTTGACGCCCGGCATGGCAAGTGCGCCCGAGATATCGATGGACCTTATGCGAGCATGGGCGTGCGGACTTCTGAGGATCAGTCCGTGCAGCATGCCCGGTGCATTCATGTCGGCACCGTACTGCGCCTTGCCGGTGACTTTCTCGATCCCATCGGGTCGCCGGGGGCGGGTTCCAACGATGCTGAATTCGCTTTTCTTTACGCCGTCATACGCCATGTCGTTCTTCCCTCATGGCAGCGGCCGCGCTTTGGACGGCCTTGATGATCTTGTCATAGCCGGTACAACGGCAGAGGTTGCCCGCCAGCCAGTAGCGGACCTCTTCGTCCGTCGGATCGGGCTTGCGTTCCAGAAGCGACTTGGCGGCCACCAGGATGCCCGGTGTACAAATGCCGCATTGAAGCGCCGCGTGGTCGATGAAGGCCTGCTGCAGCGGATGCAGTCCACCTGCCGTCGCGACGCCTTCTATGGTTCCGATCTCGGCGCCTTCGGCCTCTGCCGCCAGCACGAGACACGAGCAGACCAGTCGGCCGTTCAGCGTTACGCTGCAGGCGCCGCAGTCTCCGGTTCCGCAGCCTTCCTTCGTTCCGGTCAGACCCAACCTGTTGCGCAGTGCGTCAAGCAGGGTCTCGCCGGGGCTGCAGATGAACTCCTGCGTGTCGCCGTTGATCGTTGTGGATACCAGTCGTCCCGTCATGTTCTCTCCTTCGCGCGCCCGTAGGCAATACGGGCCGCGCGTTTCGCCAGGACGCCGACAACCTCGCGTCTGTAGGCGACCGTTCCGCGCTTGTCGTCAATCGGACTGCAGGACTTGCCACAAAGCGCTGCAAGTTCGGCCAGTACCGCATCTTCAAGCTTTGTTCCAACAAGGCATGCGCCAGCCGCCTCGTCGAGATAGGCTGTCGCCGCCACCGCTCCCAGAGCGACGCGGGCCGCCGTCACCGTTCCTGTCGCATCCAGTGTCAGATTCACGCCTGCAGAAGCTACTGCGATATCCATCTCTGTCCTGGGAATGAAGCGCAGGTACGCATCCGATGACCGCTCAGGGCGTTTGCCAAGCTTCAACGCCGAGACAAACTCGCCAATTTTCAAGGTCGTCTTCCCCGGGGCGGTCGCGATGGCGGACACAGAACTTTCGCGCACCCCATCCGGCCCCTCGATAACGGCGATGGCCTCGGCTGCGATCAGGGCAGGCACCGAGTCCGCGGCCGGCGAAGCGTTGCAGAGGTTGCCCACCATGGTCGCCCGACCCTGGATCTGGGTGGACCCGATCAATTGCGCTGCTTCGGCCACACCGGGCCAGTCCGCTACAAAGTCGGCATCCTCGCCCAGCGCGGCGCCAGAGACGGCAGCTCCGATCCGGTACTCGCCCGCTGCGCGGGTGATGTCGCTTGCGCCCGGCAGGTCCTTGATGTCGACGATCATTCCGGGCGACAGGCGCCGGGATTTCATCTGCACCAGAAGATCTGTGCCGCCCGCCAGCACGAAACCCGCTCCATTCGCACCGACAAGGGTGCGGACGACTTCCGCCGCATCCGATGCCTTCAGGTACTGCATCTCATCAGCCTCCAAATCTTGACGCTCATTCATGATTTGGTGGCAGATTACGGTGTCCGATCAGACAAGGCCACCGGAAATACCATCCCCGCGGGCGTGAATTTGCGCTCCTCAAGAACGTGGTGGAGCAGGGACCGGCGCAAGTGGTCTGTCCTTCGGCAATTGGGGTGGATGTCCGCTACTACGTGTGAAACGGGAAGCCGCTGGGAAGAGTGCCAGCTTGGAACCGCCTGACCATCGCAGGGTCTGACATAGTTCCACCGACACCCCCGTCGGGAGGCATCAATGTCACGTAGTTTCTATATAAAGTCCACTTTCTCGTTGAACCGTCTGACAGTGGTCCAGGCGCACGAGAATGCGATGAAGGACATCAGAATTACGGCAATAACCGCGTAGCCAAACTCCGACTGCGAGAGCACGGCAACAAATGCGACGCCGCCAAGCCTTGCAAAGGTGATGTCCAGGCTCACAGAGGCTGCCCGCATCGTTCTCGGTGCGATCTTGAGGATCAACTGCGTCGAAGGGGCGTTGCTACACGCGAATCCGGACCCGACAAGGATCGAAGCCAGGATCAGGCAGGCAAAGTCTTGACACAGATATGCGAACGGGAAGCCAGCCGCGATCAACAGCGGTGCTGCAAGCAGGATGCCGCGAATATGCGGCTCGTCGACCTTGTTCCGGAGCAGCGTGCTCACGACCGAGAAGCTGAACCACATGATCGACAAGCTGAAGCCGATGCTTGCTACCGGAAAATCGTTCTCGGCCAGCCACAACGGGAGCCTGAAAAGATAATATGTGATCGACCCATAGGTGCAGAATACATACGTGAACAACACCCATAGGTCGCGGGAGCGAAGCAACTCGTAGTAGCTCGGACCCGCCTTGGAGAGTGCCCCGCTACTTTCACCAGTAAGCGACTTGTTGACGATCGCAAGTGCGGCCAGTGACACAACTGCGAAGAACCCGAACGCCAGATTCCAACCGTAGGCCGCAAGAGACGTACCATACAGGAAAGGTGCGAAGGCCGCGACGTAGCCTGCCACGCTTCCCCAGACGATAAGGATCTTGCCCGGTCTGTTTGGGGACGAGCTTGTGAGAAGCAAGGGGATCAAGGGCGAGAAAACGCCGCCGCCAAAGCCCTGCAGAAGGCGGCCTGCTATGATTAATTCGTAGCTTCCAGCAAGGGCTATCACTGCGGATCCGGATGCGAAGCACAAGACGCCGACGCCGAAGACCCGCTTGGCGTTGAAAGCATCGCCAAGCCAACCGCCCAAAAGCACTCCGATAGCTACAGCGATACCATACGAATTGAAAATCCACGACAATTCGCTGATCGAAAGATTGAACTCTTGCTGGATTGCCGGCAGCAGAAGCGGAACCAGAGTCAGTTCCATGACAAAGGCAACGCTTGCAGTAATGGAGCCGAATATGACTCTACGAGACGATACCGACTTTTTGCCAGCCGCATCGTTTTCTGGCATCGGTGAGCGCATAGATAATTTCGTCAATCGGCCAAAGGAACAGGCGTCTACATCAACCCTTTGTGTCGATTGATGTCAACGTCGCGCTGATCGCGGACACCTGAGCGGCGGATTGCAGCGAAGGCGGCTCGGCCAGAAGCGCACTGGTCATGTCGTTCGAGCTCATCCAGATCATATAGTCTTCCTCGGTCACCTGCTGGTCGGGGCCAATCCACTTTCCGGGTTCGCAATGGCTGTAGCCATAGCGAAGATGGGCCCCTTTCGCTGCCAGTTGCCTTGGCACAAAGGCAAAAACATAGTCAGGATCCCATCTGCAGACCATGATTTCATAAAGTATACGGGACAACAGGGACGTGGTTCCCTGGCTTCGAGGGCCACCAAGACCGCGTGCCGGTAGCCAGAACTCGCCGTGATAGCAGACTTTTCCCGTGATCGACCTGAGGGCCTGTGGCCCCGAGTAGAATGTGAGGTCGGGATCGGGTGTGGTGTCAGGTGTAATGTATTTGTGCCTATGCACATTCAAATGGTGGGCAAGCGTCACACCTGTCAGATCGAGAAGGCGTACCGCTTGCGTGTGGATCAACTCATCAGCCCGATTGAAGCCGCAAATCCAAAAGCCGTTCGATTCGTCGATGTACGAGCTTGCGGCGTCGAACATGGGATAGATGCGGGACCTGTCGGTTTGAGAGTTTCGATAGACGCGGTACTCGGAAAAGTCGTCGCCAACCAGGACGCGCATGCCTGCATCCTCGAGCTCTCTCATGACGCTCGATACATTCATGACCATTCCGATTAGATTTCGTACCGACATCGTGCCCCCATAGCCGCCATCACCGACCCTCAGGCGACGTTACCATTAAAAAACCACGGTTTAGTACGATTATTGTCGCAATTTCCAGCGTCTAGGGGCGGTTCAATTGGTGCGTGTGGCTGGACTGCCACTTACGCGGCAAGTTCCGCCACGTCACCCATGATAAGGTGTTCCGGAATGTTGGGTCGATGCTCGTCTTCAAGTGCGTCGATCTCAACCTGATCGGTTATTACTGCAAGTACTGCCAGGCCAGGTGTCCCATCAGGAAAGACGCACCCAAGCAGCAACCTTTGGAAAGTCACCGGCTCCGAATCGCCGCCATCCTTCGGAAGATGTGCAAAGAGGTGGTCGAGACGGACGCCGCCTTCATCGTAGATGCGCGAGTAAGCGCCCGAGATGAACTCGTTGAATTCGTCTCCGACATTGTCCTCGTTCATCAGCTTGCCGATCGCACTTTTCGACCAGGTCCAGCCAAACCACTTAGCATAGGCCGATTCCGTGCCGATATCGACAAACACCCAGCCCACCGGACCTTTCCTGTAGATAACCGAGTAGGGGCGAATGGCTTCCATCGCCTCGTGCTCGATTTGAGTCTCTGCGTTGCCCCACGCCACAAGCGCCTTCCTGACAAGTGGCAGACCATTCAGGGCAACTTTCGATACTGGATGTTGCTGCGAAAAGAACTCCTTTCCGTCGCCGTCAACGTACCGGCTCGATTCCAATCCTTGCGAGAATTTCTTCGTCAGATTGGATTCGCCCGACCACGTATCCAGATTGACGAGTATGGATTTCGCGCCTTCGAGTGACGCTTGGCCATAGGATGTCAGCTTGTATTGCCGATCAGCCACTTCAAAGAGCTGCTCGCCCTTGATCCGCTCCAGATCAGTCAGGTGTCGTCGCACAGTCTGACGGGTCGCACCGAGTTCCTGACACGTCTTGGAAAGGTTCAGGGTACGACTCATGCACACGAACGCGCGCAGCATCGCGACTGTGACACCGTTGGTGTTCTTGGATTCGTACATTGGCTACCTGAAAGGTTGTTGTTGTTAAAAGGGGAAACACAATAACATTCAGCATCCGTGGTGTCGCAGACGAGAGCGAGGAAAAAAGGGCAGAAGTGGAGCATTTCTGAGATTGTCGCCGTCCATAGCCTGATAGCGACTCGATCAAGCCGCCATTGCTTGCGGAGCACCATCGAACCGTTCTGCGGTGTCTTCGAAACACGCTGGTGCGCAATCTGCGCTCCCGACAACGCAAAACCCAACTTTTGACATTTTTTAGACAAGTTGCTCGGGAAAGGCTCGCTCGACGACAGGAGCTGCCATGCACCTTGCCAACCTACTGGATCGCTCGGTCCTTGTGTCCAGTCCGCCGCCCGGTGCCAAGAACGTATGCCTCGGGAAGGTGGTAGAAGGGCCCGGAGGAAGATGGGTGCCATGCGCAACCGAAATTTCGGCGGGGGTGTACTACTCGGGCTTGTTCGAGGTCGGTCCGGGTCGGAGGCAAGTATGCGCTGACCTACCGCTACCGAACGCGGATGAGGCGCTCTCCCTCGCGATTGAACTGGCTTCCACTGCCGCTGCGTGACTCTGCATCTTCCGGTTCTACCTATGATTGGTCAAAGGGCACAGGATGTCCCGTGTGTCGGCCGAACGCGTCTGGTATCCGCGTGAGTGTCTGACGCGACCGCCTTCCAATTCGAAACGGTTTGTTTTCCGGGACGAAGGATTGCGCAAAAAAATGCCGACAATGCAACGCATTGCCGACACAAACATGAACAAAACTTTAATTGACCGTCACCAGGTCCGCACCGGCACTTACTCACTCACTCACTCACTCACTCCGGGCAGACGCGAACATACTCACACAGTTGTTCGCGTCTGCATCCGTTGGGGCAGACAACTTCTGCCGAAACTCGTTACACTCTCGAACACACCAACATCCTGTCCGATGAACCTAAGGTGTACCGTATGCGCCGTCTACGCCCCATTGATGTTCTACTTGCGTGACCGGTTTGGTG
>CAZRNL010000008.1:0-4389 GCA_964601395.1 uncultured Silicimonas sp.
TCGGCCTCGATCTCGGTCAAGCTGATGCAGGAAATGGCGGGGGCGACCGTCATCGGGCCGATCCTGACCGGCGTGAACAAGCCGATCCAGATCCTGCCGAATATCAGCGGCGTGAACGACATCCTGAACATGGCGGTCCTCGCGGCCTGTAAGGTCGGCTGAAATGACGGTCTGGTGTCTGGGCTCGATCAACATCGACCATGTCTACTCCGTTCCGCACATACCCGAGCCCGGCGAAACACTTGCGGCGAGCGATGTGGCGCATGGACTGGGCGGCAAGGGGGCGAACCAATCGGTTGCGGCAGCCCGCGCGGGCGCCGTCACCCAGCACATCGGCGCCATTGGTCAGGGCACGGATTGGGTCATCGAGCGCCTGAAGGGGTACGGTGTAGGAACGGACCACATCGCTCGCCTGGACGTCCCGACCGGACACGCGATCATCAACGTGGCGGCCGGCGGTGAGAATGCGATCGTCACACTTCCGGGGGCCAATCGTTCGCAGGACTTGCGGCGCATACGCAGCGCCCTGTCAGGAGCGGTGCGCGGGGACGTTCTTTTGATCCAGAACGAAACCGATCTTCAGGTGGAGGCAGCCACCTTGGCCCAAGAGATCGGGCTTCGGGTTCTCTACTCTGCGGCTCCGTTCGATTCGGCGGCTGCGAGGGCGATCTTGCCCTTTATAGACACACTTCTGTTGAACGAGATCGAGGCGGAACAGTTGGAAGCAGATCTTGGCACCGCTCTGAAAGATCTTGCCGTGCCGCATATCGCGCAAACGCTTGGGGCGAGGGGCGCGCGGTGGATCGACACCTCGTCCGGTGAGGTTATCGACGCTCCTGGCGTCAAGGTCGATGCGGTCGACACGACCGGGGCCGGCGATACGTTCGCGGGCTATCTCGGCGCGCTTCTGTCCAGACCACTTGAGCCGGAGGAGGCCGTGAAACTGGCAGCGCGCGCCGCTTCGCTGAAAGTAACCAGAAAAGGAGCCGCCGACGCGGTCCCTTCACTGGCCGAGGTCATGGCCTTCAGACCCTAGCTCGCAAACGGCGCGTCATTGCCCCAAAGCTCGCGAACCCGCTGGTCGCGCCCGCACGCATCGCGATAGAACTTGTAGGCCTCTTTCATCGACTTCGGACCCCGCCGCGTAAGGACGATATCCGACTTCTTGTAATAATCCTGATGGTAGTCCTCTGCCTCGTAGAAGGCTCCGGCTTCCAGGATCGGGGTGACGATCTTCTTGCCAAGATCACGTTCGGCACGCGCCTTCGCGGCTTCGGCGGCGGCTTTTTCCGAGGGATTCGAAACGAAGATCGCGGTCCGGTAGCTTTCGCCCCGATCGCAGAACTGACCACCGGAATCGGTCGGGTCGACCGACCGGAAGAAGGCGTACAACAGACTTTCATAGGTGACCGTAGCCGGGTCGTACTGAATTTCCACGGCCTCGTAGTGTCCGGTGCCGCCCCCGGTCACCTGTTTGTAGGTTGGATTGACGGTGCTGCCGCCCGTGTAACCGGAGACGACTTCTTTCACGCCATTTACCATTTCAAAGTCCGATTCCACGCACCAGAAGCAGCCCCCGGCAAAATAAGCGCGTTCGGTTGAAGCAGCCTGCGCAGGATGACATTGAATTGCCAGGCCGAGAGCGATCAAACCGGCCAGAAGCGGTGCTTTGACGTTTTGGAGTGCAACTTTCATACCTTACTCCTCTTTCGGGATCATACTGCCCTCAAGCGGCCGGTCGCGGCAATTCAACCGCGCGTGATGTCGCGCTTGTGTGAGATGTGTTTCAATCCTAGCGTCGCCGAAAAAGGACAGTTTCATGGATGCCCAGACCACCCATGCCGCGGAAGAAGACGCCCGAAACCAGGATATTCTTATCTGGGTCAACGGATCGTTGAAGCCGCGAGGCGAAGCCCTGGTCAGCGTGTATGATTCAGGTTTCATGTTGGGTGATGGCGTCTGGGAAGGTCTAAGACTGTACGACGGGCGCTGGGCGTTCCTGAACGAACACCTGGACAGACTGTTCGAGGCGGCGCGCGCCATAGACCTGGACATCGGCATGGACAGGTCGGAGATTGCGGCCGCCCTGAGCGACACGCAGCGTGCCAACGACATGACGACGAATGCCCACGCGCGTCTCATGGTGACGCGGGGCGTGAAGGTAAGGCCGTTTCAGCATCCTTCCCTCAGCCGCTCCGGTCCGACGGTTGTCATCATCATGGAGCACTCGAAGCCAAAGATCGCGCGCCCGATCCGCCTGGCGACGGTTCCGCACATGCGGGGGCTGCCAATGACGCAAGACCCCAAACTGAACTCGCACTCGAAGCTGAATTGTATCCTGGCCTGTATCGCCGCCGAAAAGGCAGGGGCGGACGAAGCCCTGATGCTTGATGTTCATGGCTTCGTGAACACGACGAACGCCTGCAACTTCTTCATCGTCAGGAGGGGCGAGGTTTGGACATCCACCGGCGACTATTGCATGAACGGCATTACGCGCGAGAAGGTAATTCGCTTGTGCCGGTCCAACGGTATTGCTGTCTATGAGAAGAATTTCTCGTTGGTAGAGACTTATTCGGCTGACGAGGCTTTCCTGACCGGCACCTTTGGTGCGCAGACCCCTGTAGGAAGTATCGACGGAAGAATAATCGGCAATGGCGAGGCCGGGCCGGTGACACTTCGTCTTCGGGACCTCTACAAGGATCTGGTGAGGCTTTCCTGATGCGGATCGCGATGTGGTCTGGGCCACGCAACATTTCGACCGCGATGATGTATTCCTTCGGCAATCGGTCCGATTTTGCCGCGTGGGACGAGCCGTTCTATGCGCCTTACCTGGTCGCGACGGGCCTGGAACACCCGATGCGGGATGCGGTGTTGCACGCGCATGAGACAGATGCCGAAAAGGTCGCGGTGCGCTGTGTCGGTCCGATACCGGACGGCAAACCGCATTTCTACATGAAGCACATGCCGCATCACATGGTCGAGGGGTTTCCGCTTTCCTGGGCAGATCGGTGCGTGAACGTTCATCTTATCAGGCATCCTGCGCGCGTGGTCGCAAGCTATGTCGCCAAGCGCGAGAATCCGACGCTGCGGGATATCGGATTTGCCGAACAATCGGCACTCTACCAGCGTCTTCCCGGTCCGGTTCTGGACAGCGACGATATTCGCCGGGATCCCGAGACGATGCTGCGACGTCTCTGCGATCTGATCGATCTGGAGTTCGATCCCGCGATGTTGTCATGGCCTGCCGGACCAAAGACATTCGATGGCGTCTGGGCGGCGCACTGGTATGGCTCGGTTCACCGTTCCACCGGTTTTGCTGGTCCGGAAGGCCCCGCGCCAGTTTTGGAAGGCAGCGCGGCCGCCTTGGTCGAGGCCGCGATGCCGCACTATCTCAAGCTCGAGGCAGTCAAGATCGCCTGAGCGCGATCAGCCTTTCAACCGACGCGCACGGGCGGCAAGCAGCTTCAGCCGCAGGGCGTTCAGCTGTATGAATCCCTGGGCGTCCTTTTGATCGTAAGCCCCTGCGTCCTCTTCGAAGGTCACATGCTGTTCGGAGTAAAGCGACTGATCCGACCAGCGCGCGACCGTACGGGCAGATCCCTTGTAAAGCTTCACGCGGACCGTACCGGTCACGTGCTCCTGACTCTTGTCGATCAGGGCCTGCAGCATTTCGCGCTCGGGCGAGAACCAGAAGCCGTTGTAGATGAGTTCCGCATAACGCGGCATGATCGAGTCCTTGAGATGGCCCGCACCCGAATCGAGCGTGATCTGCTCGATACCCCTGTGGGCTTCCAGCAGGATGGTGCCGCCGGGCGTTTCATAAACTCCGCGCGACTTCATACCCACGAACCGGTTTTCGACGAGATCGAGTCGGCCGACGCCGTGTTTTCCGCCCAGCTCGTTCAGCCTTGTCAGGATGCTGGCGGGCGACATGAGCACTCCGTCCAGCGAAACAGCGTCCCCGCGCTCGAAACCGATCTCGACAAGCTCCGGTGCATCGGGCGCCTTTTCGGGATCGACGGTGCGCTGATAGACATAGTCCGGCGCCTCGTCTGCGGGATTCTCGAGAACCTTGCCTTCGGACGATGTATGCAAGAGGTTTGCGTCCACCGAGAACGGCGCTTCGCCGCGTTTATCCTTGGCGATCGGAATCTGGTTCTGCTCGGCAAAGTCCAGCAGCTTCGTCCGACTGGTTAGATCCCAAAGCCGCCAGGGTGCGATCACCTTGATATCGGGGTTCAACGCATAGGCGCTCAGCTCGAACCGGACCTGATCGTTGCCTTTTCCGGTCGCCCCATGAGACACGGCGTCGGCCCCGGTCTCGGCCGCGATCTCAACCAGTCGCTTCGAAATCAAGGGCCGGGCAATGGATGTACCGAGAAGATAGAG
>CAZRNL010000008.1:4399-15095 GCA_964601395.1 uncultured Silicimonas sp.
GCGGAACATCGGAAAGACGAAGTCGCGGACGAACTCCTCGCGCAGGTCCTCGATGAAGATCTCCGACACGCCCATCATCTCGGCCTTCTTGCGGGCGGGCTCAAGCTCCTCGCCTTGACCGAGATCGGCAGTAAAGGTGACGACTTCGCAGCCGTACTCGGTTTGAAGCCATTTCAGGATGATCGAGGTATCTAGGCCGCCAGAGTAGGCAAGCACGACTTTCTTGGGCGCGGACATTGTCTTTTCCCGTATTCACGTGATGTGGCGCGTTTACGGGTTTTCCACACAAGGAACAAGCGGGTCCGGGAAACGGAAAAGGGCGGCCGAAGCCGCCCTTTCACAAGTCATCTGATCCAGGCCTACTCGACAACGCTCGCGACGTCGTCCGCGTCCGGAACAGTACAGGCCTCGTCCGGCAGACATTCGGTCAGCTCATCTTCCAGCGTTTCGTCCACGACAGGCTCTTCCGTCGAAGCCGTGTGTTCCTCGATCGCGGAAGTCAGGCTCTCACCGTCGGCGTCGAGGCGCTCGTACAGCTTTTCGAGAAGGGCAACTTCTTCTTCGCTGCGCAACGAGTCGTCGCCATCACCCTTGTTCCAGATGGACAGCATGTAATCTTCGGCAGCCGTACGATCCGCGGCCTGCTGCTCTGCCTCGGCGATGTCTTCCTCGCTGGGCCGTTCCAGACCGTCGAGGCCGGCGATCAACTCGTCGGCACCTTCGATCGGATCTTCGCCCGGCTCGCCGTCACGCCAGAGTTCATACTCCGCGACGCTCGCGAAATCCTGCTCTTCGTTGTTCGCACCCATCAGGGCGTCCGCGATATCATCCTCGATGCCTGACGCTATGGCG
The DNA here is from genome assembly GCA_964601395.1 of uncultured Silicimonas sp. Lineage (GTDB taxonomy): Bacteria > Pseudomonadota > Alphaproteobacteria > Rhodobacterales > Rhodobacteraceae > JAVJUV01. Next base: position 5,252 of record CAZRNL010000008.1, read on the forward strand.
TCTTCAATCAGGGTGATCTCTCCGTTCCCGACGGTCGGCTCAAGCGCATCCAGGTAAGCCTGAAGGTCAGGATTGCCCTCTTCGTCGACATAGTCATTGGCGATCAGAAGATCGTCCAGCGCGACGAACTGCTCATTGAGCGAGAGAAGCTCATCCGCTTGGCCAGCCGCGTATCCGGCCACTGCCAGCGCGGCCATCCCGCCGATCGGTCCGTTCGTATTGCCGTTCCTGACGTGCGCGATGATCGCATTCGTGTTCGCATTCAGCGCGCCGTTCATCTTGCCGAGGTTGCTGGGATGCATTGGGTCGGCGTTCGGCTTCGTGGCGGGAGTTGCGGCGACTTTGGCGCTACCGCCCGAGGACCTTACCTTACCATCCGAGGACCTTACCTTGTCCTTCCCGGTGAGCTTGCCAAGAAACTTGTCGAAGCCGCCGTGGCCACCGGCTTTGCCGCCCGCGCCGGTCGAGGCCGACTTGGTGTTGGAACTGCTTTTGGAACCGGAGCCCTGACTCTTGTCGGCGCCATTGCCGCGACCTCCGTTTCCACCTCCGTTTCCGCCGGACTTTTCGGATTTCGCCACTGCGACATCGGCCGAGCCGATGAGGGCAATTGTTGCTGCGGGCACCAGTGCCACCGACGAAAGCATCGCCGCTGTCAGAGGGCCTTTCAAAATTCTGAACATTTCTTGCATTTCCTCTTTCTTCGGCTTCGAACCGAACTTTTCGGGGCCACGCTATTGACGATTTGTGGCCACAATGGGGCGGGACCGTCCGACGCTGCATTCAGCGCTTCGGGTAATTCCGATTGCCCAACGAATGATCTTGTGCGGTGGTTCCAACGGGCGCAGGTCCCAGCCGAACTCGCTCGGACGGCTCACTTCAAAGTATTGTAATTTCGTGCATTTTGCAAACTGCGCCCGTCTCACCTTTCGGCGGATTCACGTATGGAGATGCGCGAATTCCTGCGCGCTTGCTGCGGAAGACCCGGAACTGCCGCGCGCGGACAGCGGGTCGGATGCCTTGTTCTTATGTCCAGAATCGGGAATCAACGCACAATCCTCCTGCGCCGCCAGACAGAGGCCTCGGACCACTCGTGCGTGGCTCCGTAAACCCCCGGCGATTGAAGCCGCCAACAACTATTCTGCGCCCGCTTCAGCCCTGTTTCCGAGGCTGGCGACAAGTGCCCGATGGGACTCTCGAAAGACCCTGGCGATTTCAGCAAGCCCAGGATCAGTGTCAGGATTCTCGCGTAGAGTCCGTTCTGCCGATTGGCACAATGATCCAAAATCGGACAGGCCAATGTTGAGCGCGCTTCCCTTCAGAAAGTGAAGATCATCGGATGTCAGGCGATCGGGCGAGGCAAGCAGCCGTTCCAGGGTTTCATGCACTTCTTCACAGAAAAGCGCGACGACTTCGGCGAGATCGTCTTCACCGACCTCGTGCCTGAGTTCCGCGAGCCTGGATCTGTCGAGCATCGAGAATCTCCTTCGCGCCTTGGGATACCGCTTGAAGGTAAAAAAGGTGTTGTCGATACCGCGACGTGGAAAAATCTAACTTTCAGAGAACGTTAAGTGCTGTCGATCAATCTGGCTATATGAACAGAGAGGTGAAGATTCCGACGACTTGCGCTGAAGCAGCGGAGGTTCTCACGGTCGGTGAGACAGTTCTGATCGTCGACGACAGCCGGGCCCAGAGGCTGTTGCTTGGCCGGACGCTGGAACGCTGGGGGTACCAAGTGCTGCAAGCCGAGAGCGGCGCTGAGGCACTGAAGATCTGCGGCACCCGTGAAATCAGCCTGATCATAAGCGACTGGATGATGCCCGGCATGTCGGGTCTCGAGTTTTGCCGGGCGTACCGCCAGTTGTCGGACGGTCGTCCCGGATACTTCATCCTGCTGACCGCCCAGACAGAGCGTGAGGTTCTGGCGGAAGGTCTGGACAATGGCGCAGACGACTTCCTGAGCAAGCCGGTCAGTTCGATCGAACTTCGGGCGCGGTTGCGGGCAGGCGAGAGAATCCTCAGGGCCCAGCGCGACCTTTCGCTGAAGAACTCCGAACTTTCGACGACCCTGGGACGTCTTTCAGAGGCATATGCCGCCATCGATCGCGATCTGCGCGAAGCGCGCCGGTTTCAAGAAGCGCTTGTCCCTGACCCCTTCGTTCCGATGGAAGCAGCCGATGTGTCGCTATTGTTCCGTCCCAGCGGACATGTGGGCGGCGACATGGTGGGCTACTTCCACGTCAGGGAAGGCGAAATCGGCATCTATGCCGTCGATGTCTCGGGCCACGGCGTCAGTTCGGCGCTGATGACGGCGCGGATCGCGGCCTATTTCAGCGGAACCGCGCCAGAGCGGAACATCGCTTTGTGCCGAACGTCGGCGGGATACGCCATGCTGCCCCCAGACGAGGTCTGTACGCACCTGAATGCGCTGCTGCACAGAGATGCCGAGTCAGACCAATACCTGACGATGGTCCTGGCCCACCTGTCGACTCAGACGGGGGAGGTGACCATGTGCCAGGCCGGGCACCCGAGCCCCCTCGTGCTGCGCTCCGACGGGCGGAATGAGTTCCACAACGCTTTCGGCATGCCGATAGGCCTTGTCAATGCGGCCGAGTTCGCGCTGTCCCGAATTCATCTCGCGTCCGGCGACAGGCTTTTGATCTACTCGGACGGATTCACCGAATGTCCCGACCCGGCGGGGGCCCAGCTGGATGAGGATGGACTGGTCTCGCTTCTTGAGGGGCTTGGCGACGCCAAAGGACCAGAGCTACTCGCGTCATTGGTCACGTCTCTCGAAACCTATGCGGACGGCTGTGACTTTCCTGACGACCTGTCCGCCGTTCTCCTGGAGAAGCGTTAGAAGTCCGCGGCGGCGAAACGCTTCAGGAACATCTGGTCGCCGGCATTTCCCACGAGGTCGGCTGCCAGATCCGGGGGCACCCAAACCGCTGTATGCCCCGTCTCGCTAGGAGGTCCAACGCAGAGCGAGGGTCGGGCGATATAGATGTGGCAGATCTTCTCTGCCCAGAGGTCATACTCGGGCATGTAGGTGAACCGCCGGAAGACACCCAGGCGTTTTGCGGGCCCGATCCGCCAGCCCGTCTCCTCGCGTACTTCGCGGTGGAGCGCCGGGATTGGGTCTTCGCCGGGGTCGATTCCACCTCCGGGAAGCTGGTACTCGGGTTCGGGGTCCATCTGATGCGTCAGCAAGACGGAACCATTCCGGACAAGAACGGCGTAGATGCCCGGACGTGGCGTATAGCGAACGCCTTGCCGGACCGGTTCGCCGATACGCGGGATCATGGGCTTGGTCCTCTGCTTGCAGCCCCTATATAGTCGCGGTATGGCACGCAGCCATTGCCCAAGGAAACCCCATGAATCTCGGATCCAAGATCGCCTGGGACGATACGGTCCTGCCATTTCAGATTGATCGCACCGATACGCGGGGACGTGTCGCGCGGCTTGACGGGGTACTGCAAAAGGTGCTTGCCCAGCACGACTATCCTCCGCTCATCGAAGCGCTCGTGGCCGAGGCCACGCTGCTGACGGCGATGATCGGGCAGACCATCAAGCTGCGCTGGAAACTTTCGCTTCAGGTGCGGGGTGATGGGCCCGCGCGGCTTATCGCTACCGATTATTTCGGACCGACCGAAGACGGCGCGCCGGCGCGCATCCGGGCCTACGCCAGTTTCGATGAAGATCGCCTTGATCCCGCGCGGAGCCCTTTCAGCCAGATCGGGCGGGGCTATTTTGCAATCATGATCGATCAGGGTGCCGGAATGACGCCATACCAGGGCATCACACCCATCGCGGGCGGCTCGCTTTCCGCTTGTGCAGAGACTTATTTTGCGCAGTCCGAGCAGCTTCCTACGCGTTTTGCCCTGAGTTTCGGACAGTCCCAGTCGCCTGGCGAAGCGCTTCACTGGCGTGCCGGCGGGGTGATGCTGCAACAGATGCCCGAGGCCTCGTCTTATGCAACCGAAGGCGGGTCGGGCGAAGGCGGGCTGCTGGAGGCGCGTGATATCCTTGAAGGTGACGTAGCCGAGGCATGGAATCATGTGAACCTGCTGCTCGATACCGCCGAGGACATCGAGCTGATCGGTCCCAGCGTTCCGCCAACGGATCTTCTGGTTCGCCTGTTCCACGAAGATGGTCCGAGGGTGTTCGACGCGCAGCCGGTAGAGTTCGGGTGCACCTGTTCGGCGGATCGCGTTCGGCAGACAATGTCGATCTACTCGGCGAAAGACATTTCCCACATGACGACCGACGACGGAATAGTGACGGCTGATTGCCAGTTCTGCGGAGCGCACTACGAGTTTGATCCGGCGACGCTCGGTTTCGAGGCAGACCGTGACGAATGACCTGCGGGCGCGGCTTCTCGGGGCGCTCTCCCGTGAAGGGCGGCCTTCCTCGGACTTTGATCTGAACAAGGGAATCGTTCTTCCGGCCGGACGACGCCTGCGGGATGCAGGCGTTCTTGTTCCCATTGTCGAACGAGCCAGCGGGACGAAGATCATCCTGACCATACGGTCGTCCGCGCTGAAGCATCATCCGGGACAGATCGCGTTTCCAGGCGGCAAGGTGGATCTGTCCGACGCCGATGTTGTCGCGGCTGCCTTGCGAGAAGCCAGGGAGGAAATCGGCTTGCAGGCTTCGCAGGCCGGGGTTCTCGGAGCGCTGCCGTCGCATGAGACCGTTACGGGCTTCACCGTCACGCCGGTGCTGGCCCTGATCGATCCGGACTTTCGGGCGGTCCCCGAGTTCGGGGAGGTGGAGGAGGTCTTCGAGGTGCCGCTGGCCCACCTGATGGAACTAGGGCACTACAGCATCCAGTCGCGTCGCTGGCGGGGCGAAAGACGCGCATACTTTACGATACCCTGGGGACCCTATTACATCTGGGGGGCAACAGCGCGTATGCTGCGCGCCCTCGCGGATCGGATGGCAGATGACCCGGATTGAGGCGGCGTGGCTTTCGGCGCGGCCTACCAGCAACGTGATGACAATGTTGACGCGCGCCGGTTTTCAGGCCTTTGCCGTCGGCGGCTGTGTGCGCGACAGCCTGATCGGGATGCCGGTCCGGGACATCGACATTGCGACCGACGCCCATCCGGAGAAGGTTCTTGCGCTGTCCCGAAGCGCCGGCCTCCATGCCATAGGGACGGGCATCGAGCACGGAACGGTCACTGTCGTCTCCGAAGGCGTGGCTCACGAGATCACGACCTTCAGACGGGATGTGGCGACTGATGGACGGCGCGCGACAGTCACGTTCTCGCGTTCCATCGAGGAAGACGCCCGCCGGCGCGATTTTACCATGAATGCGCTTTACGCCGATTCCCAAGGTGCCGTGTTCGACCCGGTCGGCGGGTTGCCTGACCTGAGGGCGCAGCGCATCCGGTTCATCGAGGATGCGGAAAGGCGCATTCGTGAGGATTATCTCAGAAGCCTGAGATTCTTCAGGTTCCATGCGTGGTACGGAGACCCTCATGAAGGGTTCGACCCAGAGGCGATGGCCGCGATTGCCCTGCATGTCGAAGGGCTTTCAACGCTTTCGCGCGAAAGGGTCGGTGCCGAAGTCCTGAAACTTCTTGCGGCGCCTGATCCTGCACCCGCCGTGGCCGGAATGCGCGCGACGGGTGTTCTGGCGGCGATCCTTCCCGGGGCGCAGGATACCGCCCTCGCACCGCTCGTTCATCTTGAGCAGGAGACGGAGACCCCACCGGACGCCTTGCGCCGTCTGGCCGCTATTGACGGAGACGATCTGGCTGCAAGCCTTCGCCTTTCACGGAAGGACGTGACCCGGCTTTCGGACATTCGCAAATCAATGGACTGGTCACCGGGCGAGGCGGGTTATCGACTTGGGGAAAGGACGGCCTGTGATGGAAGGCTGGTCCTTGCCGCTTCGCTTGGTCTGATGGTTGACCCCAAGTCATTGAGCGAAGTCCGCAACGGGGCGGCCCAACGGTTTCCAGTTTCGGCTTCCGATCTTATGCCGGGCCTGACGGGATCCCGCCTCGGGCAGGCTTTGGATCAGATGGAGCAGGACTGGATCGACAGCGGATTCTCGTTGGACCGGGCCACGCTTCTGGCGCGCGCGGCCAAAGAGGGATGACACGAGCGGTGGGATCCGCTAAGAAATCCATGCTGAAATTGGAGGACGCATGATGACATACAGGATTCGCAAGGCACAGATCTGACTGGCCCGATCCTGTAAGGACGGCCCGGTCGGAGCCGTCATTCATCGTCAACGTCCCTTTTCACAGGCAACCCGCCAAATGTTCCGTTTCTTCGAAAATCTCGTAGATCCCTATTGCGACTATCCCGAGGAGGACAGGCCGCCGACGCAGCTATGGCCCTTCCTCTGGAAGTACGCGCAACCGTTCCGCGGGCTCTTCGCAGTCACCGCGTTCTTCACGATGATCGTCGCTTTCGTCGAGATCTGGCTGATCTCCTATATCGGACGCCTCGTCGATGTCCTGTCCGAAACCGAGCCGGACGTTTTCTGGTCCGAGAACGGACTCGAGATGGTGCTGGTGGCGCTGTTTCTTCTGATTCTGCGGCCAGCGATCCAGATGATCGACGTCGGCTTGCTGAATAATGCGATCATGCCGAATTTTGGAACGCTGATCCGCTGGCGCTCGCACAGCCATGTTCTGCGTCAGTCGGTCGGCTGGTTCGAGAACGATTTTGCGGGACGGATCGCAAACCGGATCATGCAGACACCGCCGGCGGCCGGTGAGGCCGTGTTCCAGCTTTTTGACGCGATGACCTATGCCGTCGCCTATGTGATCGGTGCGGTCATCCTACTGTCCGATGCCGACGCGGTGCTGGTCCTGCCGCTTCTGGCCTGGTTGTTCCTCTACGGCGCTCTCGTTCGCTGGACCGTGCAAAGGGTCGGGCCGGCGTCGAAGGCGGCTTCGGATGCTCGAAGCGCCGTCACGGGCAGGGTTGTGGACAGCTACACCAACATTCACTCGGTCAAGATGTTCGCCCACACCGCAACCGAGCGCGACTATGCCAAGGAGGCGATCGAGGTTGCCCGGCAGACGTTCCAGGTCGAAATGCGGATCTACACCCGGATGGATGTCTCGCTGACACTCGTGAACGGTTTCCTGATCGTGGCGGTCGTCGGGTGGTCGGTCTGGCTTTGGTCGGTCGGCGCGGCCAGCGTCGGCGTCGTGGCGATCGCGGCTTCTCTGGTTTTGCGGTTGAACGCGATGACTGGCTGGCTGATGTGGGCGCTGACCTCGTTCTTTCGCAATCTTGGTGTCGTGGCCGAGGGCATGGAGACGATTGCGCAACCATTGCAGCTTGTCGATCCGCCGGATGCCGCACCGCTGGTGCCGGGGCCGGGAAAGATCGTTTTCCGAAACGTCACGCATCACTACGGGCGCGGTGCCGGTGGGCTGGATGGTATCGACCTGACAATTGCGCCTGGCGAAAAGGTCGGCCTGGTCGGTCGGTCGGGCTCGGGCAAGTCGACGCTGGTGAAGCTGCTGCTGCGATTCTACGACGTAGAGGGGGGTGAGGTCCGTATCGACGATCAGGTCATCTCGGAGGTCACCCAGGATTCGCTTCGCGCCCGGATCGGCATGGTTCAGCAGGACAATTCGCTTCTGCACAGAACGGTTCGCGAAAATATCCTTTACGGGCGTCCCGATGCCACGGACGAGGAAGTTGTCCGCGCCGCCAGGCAGGCCGAAGCGCACGAATTCATCCTGGGGCTTTCCGACCCGGCAGGTCGCGTGGGCTATGACGCACAGGTGGGCGAGCGCGGGGTGAAGCTTTCGGGCGGCCAGCGTCAGCGGATTGCTCTGGCGCGCGTCATCTTGAAGGACGCTCCGATCCTGGTGCTGGACGAAGCGACAAGTGCGCTTGATTCCGAGGTTGAAGCGGCCATACAGGATACTCTCTACACGATGATGGAGGGAAAGACGGTCATCGCCATTGCGCACCGCCTGTCAACCATCGCCCACATGGACCGGATCGTGGTGATAGATAACGGAAAGGTTGTGGAAGACGGCAGCCATGACGCGCTTTTGAGGCAAGGCGGGCTATATTCCCGGTTCTGGAACCGGCAATCGGGCGGGTTCATCAATACAGTGGAGGCAGCTGAGTGATCGAGCGCGCCGGAAATCTGATTGACGCTTTCCGTCCAGCGGATGGTCCGCCACCAGAGACGCTCTATGCTTTCTTTCGCTGGGCTCTTTCCGGTTCTCTAGGGGTCCTGGCCGTTGCAGCCGCAATCTCGGCGTTTGCCGGAACGCTGGAAGTGATGACGGCCATCATACTGGGGCGCGTGATAGATACGGCGCTTGCCGCCGGACCCGAGGGCTTCTTCTCGGAACATGTCCTGTTTCTGGCCGGGACGCTCGCGTTCTTCCTGATCCTTCGCCCGGTTGCATTTGGCCTGTCTTCGGCAGCCAACTCGATTGTCGTCGGTCCCAATGTCATGCCGCTGGTCCTGACGCGCCTGCATCGCTGGACGCTGGGCCAGGCCGTCACCTTCTTCGACAATGATTTCGCCGGACGCATCAGCCAGAAGCAGATGCAGTCCGCACGGGCTCTGACCGACGTGGCGGTCGAGACGATCAACGTGGTGTTCTTCGCCTTGGCATCGCTGATCGGCTCGGCGCTGCTTCTGACAACCATAAATGGCTGGATCGCGGTGTCGTTGGCCGTGTGGCTGATCGCCTACCTCGCACTGATCCGCTGGTACATGCCGCTCATTCGCGCCCGGTCGAAGGAGCGCGCCAACGCTCGCGCCATGGTGACGGGACAGGTCGTCGACACGATCACCAATATCAAGACGGTGAAGCTTTTCGCGCATGCGGACCATGAAGAGATTGCCGCCATTGACGCAATTTCAACGTTTCGGGGCGCGTCGCTTCGCTGGGGCGTGGTGGCTGCCTCGTTCCGTTTCAACCTGATGATGCTGGCGGGGTTCCTGCCGGTCCTGCTGATCGGAGGCGCGCTTTATCTCTGGTCGAAAGGCGGGGCATCGGCGGGAGACATCGCAGCCGCAGGGGCGATCTCGATCCGGATCGCGCAGATGACCGGATGGGTCAGTCATACCCTGATGGCGATCTACGGCAGCATCGGCGAAGTGGAGGACGGGATGAACACGCTCGCGCGCGCTCACACGCTTGCGGATTCGCCAAGGGCAGAGCCCCTGATACTCACCGAGCCCACAATCCAGTTCCGCGACGTGAGCTTCGCGTATGGCCGGAGAACGGGCGGGATCGAGAACATCAACCTGAGCATTCGTCCAGGCGAGAAACTTGGGATCGTGGGAGCTTCCGGGGCGGGCAAATCAACGCTCGTCGCATTGTTGCTTCGCCTTTATGACCCCGAGGAAGGCGCAGTACTGGTTGGCGGTCGTGACATTCGGGACATCACCCAGGAAAGTCTTCGGCGGCAGATAGGGATGGTGACCCAGGAAACCGCGATGTTCAACCGTTCGGCTCGCGACAACATCCTCTACGGTCGTCACGACGCAACCGCTGACGAGGTCATTTCGGCTGCGCGCCGGGCCGAAGCGCACGATTTCGTCGTCGGGTTGCAAGATCATAAATTCCGCAAGGGCTACGATGCGCACCTCGGCGAACGCGGCGTAAAGCTCTCGGGAGGTCAGCGCCAGCGGATCGCCCTTGCGCGTGCCATCCTGAAGGACGCGCCGATCCTCGTTCTGGACGAGGCGACAAGCGCTCTTGATTCCGAAGTCGAAGCGTCGATCCAGATCGCATTGGAGAACGTGATGGAAGGTAAGACCGTGGTGGCCATTGCGCACCGGTTGTCGACTATCGCGCACATGGACCGGATCGTGGTGCTGGATGACGGGCACATT
>CAZRNL010000008.1:15105-26637 GCA_964601395.1 uncultured Silicimonas sp.
CATTGTCGAGCAAGGCACCCACCACGAGCTTCTTAACCTGGACGGTCTTTATGCCCAATTCTGGCGTCGTCAGTCGGGCGGGTTCATCGGTGCACGAGAGGCGGCGGAATAACGTGTCCGTAACAATCGAGCGGCTGGGCCATTTGGGAGACGGCATCGCCACCGGCCCCGTCTTCGTGTCCCGCGCCCTTCCCGGCGAGGTGGTCAGCGGAGAGATCGTCGGTGATCGGATCGAGGTCCCCAAGATAGACAGACCGTCGCCCGACCGGGTTTCGGCTCCTTGTCCCCACTACAAGGGCTGCGGCGGCTGCATGCTGCAACACGCATCGGACGCGTTCGTCGCGGACTGGAAAGTCGAGGTCGTCCGGTCCGCCCTGGCGGCTCGCGGAATCTCCGCGCCGATCCGTCGGGTTCATAAGTCTCCGCCCAGGTCCAGGCGCAGAGCCACATTCAGCGGCCGTCGCACGAAGAAGGGCGCAATCGTCGGATTCCATGCTGCGGGCAGCGACGCCATCCTTCAGGTGCCGCATTGCCTACTTCTGCGACCTGCCTTGACCCTGGCTTTGCCGCATCTCGAGCGGATCGTCGCGGCGACTGGCAGCCGCAAGGGCGAGATGCGCATGACGCTGACCGAGACCGAGACAGGCCTGGATCTTTCCGTGCACGACGGCAGACCTTTCGACATAGCCTTGTTGCAGGACCTGATCGCGCTGACGACCGAGGCCGGGTTTGTCCGCCTGTCATGGGATGGGGAACCGGTGATCAGCCATCGCCGACCTGTCCTGAGGTTTGGTACAGCGCAAGTGTCGCCGCCGCCCGGAGCGTTCCTTCAGGCAACGTCAGACGGGGAAGCGGCGCTTCTCGGATCGATTGTCGACGCACTGAAAGGTGCCAAGGGCCCTGTTGTCGATCTGTTTTCCGGAGTCGGCACCTTCTGCCTGCCTCTTGCGCTTCAGCGCGAGGTGCATGCCGTCGAGAGTGAGGCCGAAATGCTCGCCGCTCTGGATGACGGGTGGCGGCACGGGACAGGACTTCACAAGGTCACGACCGAGCGCCGCGATCTTTTTCGTCGTCCGCTGACGTTTCACGAGCTGTCGCGTTTCGCCGCAGTGGTGATAGATCCGCCGCGTGCCGGTGCCGAGGCACAGACCGCTGAGCTGGCAAGGTCGAGAGTGCCGCGCATTGCCTTCGTCTCGTGCAATCCGGTCACCTTTGCACGCGATGCGGCACTGCTGATAGACGCCGGCCACGCGCTGGACTGGATCGACGTGGTCGACCAGTTCCGTTGGTCTGCCCACGTCGAGCTCGCCGCATCGTTTTCACTGAGTTGAAAAGGATTCACAGCCGACGTCGATTGCTGTACGATACCGGAAAAATAGAAACGTTTGGCAGGTTTCGATGAGAACTCTTCTGAAGGGCTTTCTGGCGATCGTCTTGGTTGTCGGCCTATCGGCCTGCGGATCCAAATTCCGAAGCTATGACGGTCCGCAAGTCACCCGTGTCGTTGTCTTCAAGCAGTCGCGGCAGCTTCACCTTCTTCACAACAATATGGTTCTCAGATCGTATCGCATCGATCTTGGTTTTGCGCCTAACGGTCACAAGCAGGTCGAAGGCGATGGAAAGACCCCCGAGGGCGAATACCTGATCGATCGGCGCAATCCCAACAGTGAGTTTCACCTCTCGATCGGGATCAATTATCCGAACGAGCAGGACATTGCCGTGGCCAAGGCGCTGGGCAAGTCGCCAGGTGGCGACATCTTTATCCATGGTCGGGGCAACAAGTTCACGCAACTGCGTCGCGACTGGACCTGGGGCTGTATCTCCGTGACAGACAAAGAGATGGAAGAGATCTATGCGATGGTCGGGGATGGAACCCCGATCTCGATATACCGGTAAAGGTTAACCGCGCGGCTGACCCACGATCATGGTCCACCAGATCTTGCCGCCGGGTTCCTGGTACCAGCCCAATCCGATGTCACGCGCCCGGGCGTCCAGGATCACATCGCGAGTGTCGGGTTGGGCCATCCACGCCGAAAGGGTTTCCAGCTCGGTTTCGTAGGTTTCCGAGATGTTCTCGCCCAGAAGCCGACCCTGGTACCCGACGCGCTGAACGCGATCCAACGGGCTGGACCCGTCCGAACCGAAGTGCCATGGCCGGTTCTGCACCGACATATCGCGGGAATGAGTTCTGGCCGCTGCCGTCAATTCGGAGGACAGGCTGACTTGTGCCGCACCACGGGCAGAGCGCAGGGCATTGACCGCATCGAGGACGCGAAACTGGATTTTCGCCGAATCGCCTGATGCGATCCGATAGACCTGAGGCAAGGGACGGCCATCCGGTCCAAAGCGTGGTTCTGGCGTTGCGCACCCGAGAAGCCCAATTGAAACAAGAGTGAGAAGCACAAGGGATCGAAGCATCTAGCCGGTCTTTTCTGTTTGTTTCATGATAGCCTTACAGGCTGAAGTGCGCCGGTTCAAACACAAGCGCCACAGGGATCGGCAATCTGACGCTTCTTTGATTTGAAGCTTTGCAAGCATGCCACTATGGTCAGGTCTGATCTGAATGTGCGACCGGAGTTTTCCATGTCTTCTATCAAGAAACCTATTCTCAGCCGCCGTGGCGTACTGGCGAGTGGCGCGGCTCTTCTGGCCAGTCCTGCCATCGCACAGGTAGCGATGCCGGATGAGGTCGAATACCATGACGCCATTTCGGGCACCGTTCGGCGCAATGCGTCAAGCTTCCGGGCGCTCGACTGGCAGCCCTACTTCAGCAACACTCGGGGCGGGGCCATCCTGGTCGACGTGACTTCGCGGGCGCTTCACTATTGGAGCTCTGACGGCGCAACCTACCGGCTATATCCGACTTCGGTGCCGATCTCGGAGGACCTGACACGCCGGGGACGCACCAAGGTCGTCCTCAAGGATCCCAATCCGGATTGGCGCCCGACACCGGCGATGAAGGTACGCAATCCCGAATGGCCCGATTATGTGCCACCGGGACCCGACAACCCCCTTGGCACCCGCGCACTGCACCTGAGCTGGACCTACTACCGGATTCACGGAACGCACGACACGCGCAAGATCGGCAGACGCTCGTCGAATGGCTGCATCGGTCTCTACAACGAGGATATCGAGGAGCTTTATCAGATGGCGACTGTTGGGACGCAGGTGCTGTTGATCTGACGGAATGACCTTGATCGGTCCGCGAGGGCGCCCTTGGGCGCCCTTTTCTATTTCAGCCAGCCCATGAGGTTTTCCTCGATCGTCTCGGAAAGCGCCGCGATATGCGCATCGTCGTCGTTGAGACAAGGGATGTAGGTGAAGTGCTCGCCACCCGAATGTTCGAAACTCTCGCGGATCTCTTCGTTGATCTCTTCGAGCGTCTCGAGGCAATCGGCGCTGAAGGCCGGTGCGATGACCGCGATACGCTTCTTTCCCTGCTCGGCAAGCCGGGCGACTTCCTCGACGGTATAGGGTTGAAGCCACTCTTCCGGTCCGAACCGCGACTGGAATGTTGTCTTTATCTGCGCGTCATCCCAGCCAAGACGCTCCTTCAGAAGTCGCGTGGTTTTTTGGCACTGGCAATGATAGGGGTCGCCTTCCATCAGATAGCGTTGCGGCACTCCGTGATACGAGCAGACGAGTATGTCCGGCTTGGTCGTCATGGCGCCGTAGCTGCGCTCTACCGATTTCGCCAATGCGTCGATGTAGGACGGGCGATCAAAATAGGCGGCTACAGTCCGGACGGGCGGCTGCCATTTCTCGGCAGTCAGGGCACGGAAGAACTCGTCGTTGGCCGTTGCCGAGGTCGCTCCGGCATATTGCGGGTAAAGCGGGAAGAACAAGATCTTCCTGCAGCCGCGCTCGGCCATGATCCGGACCTTCGATTTTGTGGACGGGTTGCCGTAACGCATGCAGAAGTCGACCAGCACGTCATCGCCATAACGCTCGGCCATCTTGATGCGGATCTTCTCGGTCTGGGCCTTGGTGATCGTCATCAACGGGCTTTCGCCGGCCGCTTCATTCCAGATCGACCGGTAGGCGGCTCCGGAGGAAAAGGGCCGTTTGGAAAGGATGACGAGTTGCAGAAGCGGTTGCCAGATCCACGGGCTGTAGTCGATGACGCGGCGATCCGACAGGAATTCGCTCAGGTAGCGTCGCATCGACCAGTAGTCATATCCGTCAGGGGTTCCGAGATTGGCCAGAAGGACGCCGACGCGTTCGCGCTTTACAGGCGGGTGGTCCTGCGGCAGATGCGCGTTGGCGGCTTCGATCTGATCCATGTCAGAGGCTCCGATAAGTCCCGAGTTTGCGTCCAGCATCCTTAGACGCTCCCTTTATGGATGTCTTCACAATCGGGGCAAATAAACGGATTCGTCACTGGGTCAACGAGTTTGGGGTGCGACAGGATTGCCAACGCCTATTTCCCGCGTGCCCAAAACGTCGGCCAGACGATGAGATGCCGAACCCGGATTAAGGGGTTTCTGCTGATTGCCGGAAGGGGCCCACCCGGTGAGGAAGACGATTTCGAAAGTGGCCCGAAGATAGCCTTCGGCATCGGAGAAGTGAGCGCGGTAAATCTCCTCGGCGGTGCTGAAAAGCCGTTTCGAAGGGATCGTCCTGTGTCTGGCGAGCAAGGCATTGGTCTCTCCCATATCGCGCAGATCGTCGATCAGCCGCTTCAGCGACGAGTATCTGACTGTGATCCGCCTGCTGTCGGCCACCGGCAGGGCCAGGCCAGCGCGGCTCAGAAGACCACCCAGGTCGCGAAGATCGCCCATTGGCAGAACGCGGGGAGACAAACCGCCGGTCAGGCGGATTTCGGCCTCTGCCAGGGCAGTGCGCAGTTCGTTCAGAGTTGCGCCGCCGAACAGGACAGCCAGGAAAAGTCCGTCGGGCTTCAGAGCCAGGCGCGCCTGCACCATTTGGCCTATCGGATCATCGGACCAGTGAAGGCCGAAGGCGTGGATCGCAAGATCATGCTTCAGGGGATCGGCGGAAAGTCGGGCGGAATCCGGAATGACCGGCGCGTCGGGGAACAGCGCGCGAAGCGGAGGCGTCGCATGACCTATGAACAATGGCGCGCTAAACGTTTTGTTAATCTCGGCCAGTCTTTCGTGGATCTCGGCGGCAGTCTCTTCGTGCAGGAACGGCGTCGTACCTGCCACCGGCCGTTCGCGGTGCAGCCGGAGCGCTGTGGCGTCGGTGATATTCGGCGTCTCGGTCATCTCCGGCCAATAGGTATAGTCCGATGCTTGGAATGCAACGCGTCCTTTCGCTGATCTACCCGGACCAGTGCGCTATGTGTCCCGAACTTGTCGACGGCCCTGGCGGGCTTTGCCCGTCATGCTGGGCCGGGATGCCGTTCCTGAACGGTCTGGTTTGTGATACGTGCGGAGTCCCGCTTCCCGGGGCCGCGGATCATCTTCAGGCTTATTGCGACGATTGCCTTGTTGCGATCAGGCCCTGGGCATCCGGCCGCGCTGCCTTGGCATACCGGGATTCGGGTCGCCGAATGGTTCTGGCGCTGAAGCACGGGGACCGACCGGATCTCGCCAAGACAGTGGCGAAATGGATGGAGACCGCGGGTCGCCCCATACTCAAGAGCGATACTGTTCTGGTGCCGATACCGGTTCACTGGTCCCGGCTGGTGGCGCGACGCTACAATCAGTCCGCCGAGTTGGCCCGTGCGCTGGGACAACGGACGGGTCTTCAGGTTCTGCCCGACGCGCTTCACAGACATCGCCGGACGCCGGTGCAGGACAGACTGACCGTCGAAGGCCGGTTCGCGAACCTCGAGGGCGCGATCATTGCGCATTCCCGTCATGGTCGCCTGCTGGCGGGCCGCGACGTCTGCCTGATCGACGACGTGATGACTTCCGGCGCCACATTGTCGGCCGCGACACACGCCTGCCATGACGCGGGCGCGAAGCGGGTTCACGTTCTGGTACTGGCACGGGTCATGAAAGCGCCCTAGATATGGAGCAAGCGGTCTGACAGGAAGTACCCTGATGAAAACCATTGAGATCTACACTTCTCCACTCTGCGGATACTGCCACGCTGCAAAACGTCTCCTCGTCGAGAAAGGCGCGGATTTTCTCGAGATCGACGTGTTGCGGGATCCTGCCCGCCGACAGGAGATGACCCAGCGCGCCAATGGTCGGTACACGGTGCCGCAGATTTTCGTGGGAGGCACTCACGTCGGGGGTTTCGATGATCTCTATGCACTTGAGAGGTCTGGTAAACTGGATCCGCTTCTCGCGGCCTGAACAGTGCGGGTAGCGCTCATCCAGTTGAACGCGTCGGACGATCCGTCCGAGAACCTTGGTGTCACACGCGGGTTTGTCGCCGAAGCCGCCGAGGCCGGAGCGCGTATCGCTCTGACGCCGGAAGTCACGAATTGCGTCTCGGCCAGTCGTGCGAGGCAAAACGAGGTTCTGCGCCCCGAGGCCGAAGACCAGACGCTGGCCGCTCTGCGTCAGGACGCCGCCCGTCTGGGCATGTGGGTCCTGATCGGGTCGCTTGCGCTGAAGCCGGAAGACGGCGAGCGGTTCGTCAACCGCTCGTTCCTCATTGGGCCGGATGGCGATATCAGGGCCAGGTACGACAAGATCCACATGTTCGACGTTACGATCTCGGAGACCGAGACCTACTGCGAAAGTGACGGTTACAAGCCTGGAGAGGAAGCGGTTCTGGCCGAGGTCGACGGCGTTCCGGTCGGGCTGACGATTTGTTACGACCTTCGGTTTCCCTATCTGTACCGCGGCCTTGCAAAGGCGGGCGCCAAGTTTCTTACCGTGCCCTCGGCGTTCTCGCCCGAGACCGGGAAGGCGCATTGGGAAACGCTTCTGCGCGCCCGGGCGATCGAGACCGGCAGCTACGTTCTGGCACCGGCCCAATGCGGAACGCATCGAGCCACGCAGGGTCGCCAGCGCACCACCCACGGCCATTCACTGGCGGTCGATCCCTGGGGGCGCGTTCTTCTGGATGGCGGCGACGCGCCGGGAATCTCGATGGTTGATCTGTCGCCGGACCTTGTCGATGATGTGCGGCGACGATTGCCTTCGTTGTTCCACGAGCGTCAGTATAGAATGGTTTGATGGCCGATCCGAACGATCAGACGGAAGCACTGGCGATAGCCCTGTTCAGTGAAATGTTCATGGCGGACCAGCTTGCGCGCGCCCGTTTGGCGCGTGCCCTGCCAAAAGGAATGGAACTGAGCCACTTTTCGGTTCTGAACCATCTGGCACGATCCAGGGATGAGCGGACACCGGCCCAGTTGGCGCGCACCTTCCACGTGACGCGCGGCGCGATGACGAACACCATCGGCAAGCTGGAATGGGCGGGTCATGTGCATGTGCGCCCCGATTGGGACGATGCGCGCCGCAAGCTGATCACGATAAGTCCTTCCGGGCTGAAGGCGCGCGACGCGGCGATTTCGGCGATCACGCCGATTGTCTCGGATGTGGTCAATTCGATTGGTGCGGACAACGTCCGGCAAGTGCTGCCAATTCTGCGTGAAATGCGAAAGCGCTTCGAAGAAATCGAGGCAGCCAGCCTGGCTATTCCGGTCGAACCGAAGTCGTGACGTAGTTCACCGACAAATCGCGATCAGACAGGCGCCAGCTCCAGGCGACGGGATTGAAGACAAAGCCCTTGCGGTCGACCGGGTCCAGGCCCGACTTGCGCAGCAGGTCATAGAGCTCGTCGGGAGTGATGAATTTCGACCATTCGTGGGTGCCCTTCGGCAGCCAACGCATGATGTGTTCGGCACCGACGATGGCCATCATGAAGCTTTTCGGGTTCCGGTTGATGGTCGAGCAGGTCATCAGTCCACCCGGCATCAGAAGATCGTGGCACGCGGTCAGGTAGGCCAGTGGATCGGACACATGCTCGACGACCTCCATGTTCAGAACGGCGTCGAATCTTTCCCCCTCCGCTACCATGGCCTCGGCGGTGGTATGCCGGTAGTCGATCGTCAGCCCCTGTTCTTCGGCGTGAACTTGAGCCACGGGAATATTGCGCTCGGCCGCATCCGCGCCGACCACCTCGGCACCCAGTCGCGCCATGGGTTCCGACAGAAGGCCACCGCCACAACCGATATCGAGAATGCGAAGCCCCTTGAACGGGAGCGGACCGGCAAGGTCACGGTCGAACTCGGCGGCGATCTGCGAGGTGATGTAGTCCAGGCGACAGGGATTGAGCATATGCAGCGGCTTGAACTTGCCGTTCGGGTCCCACCATTCCGCTGCCATAGCTTGAAATTTGGCGACCTCGGCGCTGTCGATGGTTGTTGCTTGTGTCATGTCGATGCTCCGATCGCCAAAAACTGTTCAATTGGGCCGTGGAATGGCGGCTTCGGTCGCTATATAGGTCGGACATGGACAGACCCGCAGAAAAAAAAGGTGCGTCACATTTTCTCTACCCGCCGATCGATCCCTTCGATCAGCGGATTGTCGACGTGGGAGACGGCCACAGGGTCTATGTAGAGCAGTGCGGCGCTCGTGAAGGCAAGCCTGTTGTCGTTATGCACGGGGGGCCGGGCGGTGGATGCAGCCCCGCGATGCGGCGTTATTTCGATCCTGCGCACTACCGGGTGATACTGTTCGATCAGCGCGGCTGCGGACGTTCGCGACCCCATGCCTCCGTCGAGGCAAACACGACCTGGCACCTGGTGAAGGACATCGAACTCATACGCGAGCTGCTGGGCATCGACCGCTGGACCGTCTTCGGCGGCAGCTGGGGGGCTACGCTTTCGCTGATCTACGCAATCAACCACCCCGACCGCGTCAACCAGTTGGTGCTCCGAGGCGTGTTCCTGATGACCGAGGCCGAGCTTCGCTGGTTCTACGGGGGCGGCGCGGGGACGTTCTGGCCCGATCTCTGGCACCGTTTTGTCAACCTCATCCCCGAGGATGAACGTGACAACCTGATCGCCGCCTACGGGCGGCGTCTGTTCTCGGGCGACCTTCAGACCGAAACCAGATTCGCCCGCGCCTGGGCCAGTTGGGAGAACACGCTGGCCTCGATCGCCAATGACGGACCTGGCGGTGACAGTCCGGCCGAATACGCCCGCGCCTTCGCGAGATTGGAGAACCACTATTTTGCGCATGCGGGATTTCTGGAGCACGACGGCTGGATTGAAGCGAACCTGAAGACGATCGCGGATATTCCGGGAACCATCGTGCAAGGCCGCTATGACATGATCTGTCCTCCCGCGGCTGCCTATCGTCTGTCCAGCAACTGGCCACGCTCGACCTTGCGATTCATTTCCCGCGCGGGACACGCGCTGAGCGAGCCGGGAATCAGCGCCGAGTTGGTGCGGATCATGGATGACCTTCGCAGGCAAGTCTGATTGTGCGCAACAGATGGCGGCGAAACTTCGCGTAGGACCGGCGGGTTGCGTTGAGGTCAACACCTCCGGTTGTTATCAATTTCCAAGAGACTGCCGATCTACTGCCAATGTTTGGCCGCATTTGCGCTTGAGAGTGCGCCACAAGGGGCGGTGTTGAAGGACCTGGGGACGATGTGGAAACTGCTGGCCGCCTGTTTGGGCGTTACCTTGATCTTTTCGCTGCCAAGCGCCGCCGACACCTGTGGCCGCACGGTTTCGAAAGCAGCATCTCAGACCATCGTTCCGACTTCCAAGATCAACCAAGCCCTTCTTGACGATGCCATTCGTGAAGAAGTCAATTTTCACCGGTGCCGCGCCGGATTGCGCCGCTTGGGCGACGCCGGGGCCAAGATGGCGCACGAGGCTCAAAAGCACTCGAGCTGGATGGCAAGAGCGCAGCAACTGACGCACCGCAGCACGGTCGCCGGTGCCGCGACCCTGCAACAGCGCGTCAAGAACTCCGGCGTGAAGTTCCGTGCCGGATCAGAGAACATCGGGATGGTGCATCGCTACCAGATCGACAATCGCCGGTTCAGAATTCTCAATTCGAGCTCCTGCCAATTCGCGACATATGAGGGACAATCACTGCCCGCGCACTCCTATGCGTCGCTGGCCCGGCATATCGTGAACCTCTGGATGGATTCACCGGGACACCGCAAGAACATCCTCGACAAGCGCGTCAGCAAGGTTTCGACGGCTGTCGCCTTTGATCCCAACGCGCAGTATTGCGGACGTTTCTGGCTTACGCAGAACTTCATCGGCTGACCCTGCCCGAGAACCTGACTGAGTTCGGGTGTTGCCTCTCCAGCCATGATCCGTCTACGCCTTGAATATGGGATTCCGACGCACCCTCGGATTGAGCGGCCTCTTGCTGGGCATCCTGGCGGCAGCAGTTGCCTGCCAGGATATCCGCCATGGCATCGGCGCTGACCTGACGGCTGCGCCAAAGGACGCTCTTCGGCTGGCGACCTACAACGTCCACTACATAAACCTCCGAGCCAGCGACGGGCGTTGGTCTTCGGAAGGTTGGGACGCACGCAAGAGCCCGATGCTTGAAACGGTGAAGGCGCTTGGCGCGGACGTGATCGCGTTTCAGGAGATGGAGACATTTGCGGGTGGAGACGACGACAGCGTGAACCTTACGCGCTCGTTCCTTCTCGAGCGGCTTCCGGACTATGCCGCAGCAGCGATCGGAGACTGGCGCACTTTCCCCTCGACCCAGCCGATCTTCTATCGGAAGGCCCGAATGGACCTGACGGACGAAGGGTGGTTCTTCTTTTCAGAGACGCCGGACGTGATCTACTCGCGAACCTTCGACGGTTCCTACCCGGCCTTCGCGTCGTGGGCCGCATTCCTTGACTTGCAGACAGGTGCCGAGTTCCGGGTTGTGAACTTGCACACGGACTATTCGAGCAGGCAGAACCGCCAACGCTCGGCCGCACTTGTGGCCGAGCGGATTCGCCCGTGGATAGACGGAGGCGAGACGGTCTTTCTTGCGGGTGACCTGAATGCCAGGGCGGGCTCGGCCTTGCACACGACGCTTGAAGGGGCGGGACTGGGCTTTGTTTCGGTTCCTGGCGCGACTTACCACCTGGATATCGGGCTGAACCTGTTCGGGGCGATCGACCACATCGCCTATTCCGGCGAGGCGCAGCCCGCAGGAACGGCGGCTGTTTTCCGCGAAAGGCTGGGCGCGGTCTGGCCCACGGATCACTATCCGGTTGTCGCGGATTTCGATCTGGTCCGCGGGGGCGGCATTCCGCCATTGCCTGCGGACTGACCGCTCGATTCCGAGAGGCGCATGGAATCCGCCGCGATGGGTACTTGCAGTTTCCCAAACCCGAGCGTATATGGCCTTCAACAGCGGCGCTTCGGCTTCCAACCCCGAGGCTCCACCGGAAACCATGACGGGCCCGCTGGCCCGTTTTTTTATGCCTGATTGAAATGTCCGACCTGATCGCCAAAGCCAGCATCGACCGGCGCCTTGCCGAGATCATCACACCCGTCGTCGAAGACATGGGGTTTGAACTCGTGCGCGTGCGGCTGATGGGGGGCGAAACCAAGACCCTGCAGATCATGGCCGAGAAGCCAGAGGGCGGGATCGAGGTCGACGATTGCGCCAGGATTTCGACCGCCGT
>CAZRNL010000009.1:0-26328 GCA_964601395.1 uncultured Silicimonas sp.
GAAAGAAGCCCTTGAACTCGCCGTAAAGCTGGGCGGCGAGCGTCTTGTTGGGGGCAAGGATGATCGCGGGGCGCTGCGTTTCCTCGATGACCTTTGCCATCGTGAAGGTCTTGCCGGTTCCCGTGGCGCCAAGAAGCACCTGATTCTGCTCGCCTTCGCGGACGCCCTGCGCCAGTTCCGCTATGGCCGTAGGCTGGTCGCCAGCCGGTTGAAATTCCGTATGCATCACGAAGCGTCGGCCACCCTCCAGCTTTTCGCGGGTACGGACATCCGGCGCGGGAGAATGCAGAAGCACGGGCATCTGCTCGGGCGAGTTGTTGTGCATAGGATGGGTCCGACTCGGGCTGGATGAAGAACCCTACAATTGTTCTCTTTTTGTGCCGGTTCAACCCGCGCTCCTGACAGAGGCTGTCAGGAGCGGCAGCGCAAAGCGATCTATCAGGTCAAAATACAACCTAAAGAAGAATATTTGTTTACAACATATCAATATTGGGGTACCGATTCGCCATTAGCAGCAGCATGGGACGCCGACCGGACACCGCGACCCACCCACCCCTCGCTCCCGTTGTTCCGGTCGGCGTCTTGCGCAATCCCCTTGATCCTTCCGCCGATATTTCCGATAGCTGGACCAGCGAAACGGGAACCGAACATGACTGCACGCATTTTTCGCCCTGCCAAGTCCGCGATGTCTTCGGGCCAGGCCAAGACGCGCTCCTGGGTCCTGGAGTTTTTGGCGGACTCAAGTCGCGAGGTCGATCCTCTGATGGGATGGACATCGTCGTCCGATACCCAGGCGCAAGTGCGGATGAAGTTCCCGACCAAGGAAGCGGCATTGGACTATGCCAAGGAGCACGGCATCGACGCTGTCGTGACCGAGCCGAAACCGCGCAAGCCCAACGTGCGTGCGCGGGGGTATGGCGAGAACTTCGCCACCGACCGCCGGGGCGCCTGGACGCATTGAGAGAAGCTGTCGAGGTCAGGCCAACCGATCCGCGGGTCCTGCCGCTGATCGCCGGACATCTCGAACTGATGCGGGCGTCCAGCCCGGCTTGCAGCGTTCATGCGATGGAAGCCGCCGATATGGATGAGGCGGGGGTGCGATTCTTTGCGGTCTTGGACGGTGACAGCGCCGTGGCAATTGGCGCGCTGAAGATGATTTCCGTCAGTCACGGCGAACTGAAGTCCATGCATGTGCGTCACGACCGTCGCGGACAGGGTTTGGCCGATGTAATCCTTTCTCGGTTGATGGACGAGGCGCGCAGGCTGGGCCTCAAGCGCGTGTCTCTTGAGACCGGAACCCAGGAGGCCTTCGCGCCGGCGCGCGCTTTCTATGGCAAGAAGGGCTTCACAACCTGCCCCCCGTTCGAGGGCTATCGCCACGATCTCAATTCGTTTTTCATGACCAAGACGCTCTGAACCCGGACGGCATTTCTTTGCGGCAGCGCAAGGCGTACTGTGCTCGGTGCTGACAAACTGAGCGTCGAGCAACGCATTCACCGGGTGAAGAAATGGCATGGTCTTTCAGCTTGGGAAAAGTGATGGGGTCGGACATCCGGGTCCATATCACCTTCTTCGTGCTTATCGCCTGGATCGGTATGGCCGCCTATGCCGATGGCGGTGCGGCCTCGGCGCTTTGGAATGTGTCTTTCGTACTTGCCCTGTTTGCCTGTGTCGTGGCGCACGAATTCGGACACGCCCTGATGGCGCGCCGCTATGGAATCAAGACCCCCAGTGTCACCTTGCTGCCGATTGGTGGTGTGGCCCAGCTTGACCGGATACCCGAGCGGCCCTCTGCTGAAATCGCCGTTGCCCTGGCCGGACCTGCCGTGACGCTTGCGATCTTCCTGATCCTGACGCTGGTGTTTGGAGCCGATGTGCGCTGGGCCAGCGTGACCGAGAACGGCGCATACCTGAACGTGCCGGCGCTTCTGGACCAGTTGGCCGTCGCGAACCTGTATCTTCTGGTATTCAACCTGATCCCGGCCTTTCCGATGGATGGAGGGCGTGTCCTGCGGGCGTTCTTGTCGTCCCGGAGCGGGCGCGTGAAGGGTACCGCGATTGCAGCCGGCGTCGGACGGACGATCGCCGTGCTTTTCGGTCTGCTCGGGTTATGGTCGGGCAACCCGATCCTGGTGCTGGTGGCCGCCTTTGTCTTCATCGCGGGCGGGATGGAGAGTTCCGCGGTGGCTTTGAGAGAAGTGGCGTCGGGGCTGCTGGCCCGAGACGCTGCCATTACCGAGTTTCGGTCGCTGACGGCAGCCGATCCGGTGTCGGCTGCGGTGGATGCGATCATCCATACCACTCAGCATGAATTCCCTGTCGTGAACGCCGCAGGACAGGCTGTCGGGTTCCTTTCGCGTCAGGCGGTGTTCAAGGCCATTGCCGAGGGGCGGGGCGACGCGATGGTCGCGGAACTGATGAAACGCGAGTTTCAGACCGCTCGCTCGGGTGCCCCGCTGAAAGACGCAATCGAACGATTGTCGCAAGACGAGTCAGGGGTGGTTCTGATCGAAGGTACCGACAGGCGACTCGAGGGATATATCACTCGCGAGAACCTTGGAGAGTTGATGCTGGTGAAGCGCGGGCGCGACTGACTATGCGCGACAGGAAGCGGCCCCGCATCGCTGCGGGGCCGCCCTGCCGGAGGATCACTGATTACGCGGCACGATCGGAGACATATTCCTCCAGCAGCCTGTCGTTCTTGGCGTCTTCCAGGCGCTGAAGTCGGTCGGCGCGGAGACGTTCCTCGAACCGATACTTGACGAAATTCACCAGCGAGAGCGTGAGCAGCAGCACGCCCATGCCCCAGTAGCCCTTGGCCGAAAGCGGGATGTCGGTGATCCAGATCGACAGCGCGAGCATTCCGTAGGCGATCACGACGCCGAGAAAGTTGAAGTTCATGATGAGAGTGTTGTCGACTTGCTTGTCCATGACGGTTTCCTTTGTGTCGGGGTTACTTTTTGGCTTTGAGCCGGTTCAGAACGGCGTCGGCGGTGACGCGGCCGGGATCGCCGAAGCCTGCATCGGCGAGTTTCTCGTCGGCGCCTTCGCCCGAGAGCGATCGGTCGATGCCGCGCAGAATCTCGGACTGCTCGAAGGGATCGTCCTGATCGACGACACGGCGGATCAAGGCTTCGGCCTCGTCGGCCGCGCTTGAGCCGGCAAAGGAGCGGTTCAGGCGCTTCTGCATCGTCTGCTCGCGCCGCACGGCGCGGGCGGTGATCGCGCCCTGCTTGAGATCGACGATCCGGCGATGGGCGGTTTCCACCGAGCCCTGAAGTTGGAGGATGCGCCGCTCCAGACGGTCGATGGTCTCGCCCCGGATGCGGCGTTCGTTCTCCATGTCCGCGATCGATTGCGCGGCTTCGGCGGCGAGGTCGTCTCGCCCGGCCTCAAGCGCTTCGCTTGCGCGGCCCTCGAGGGTGGCGATGCGCTTGTCCAGGGTTTCGGCAAGCCGTGCCTCGGAGCGCTTGCGCTGGATGAGACTGGCCAGCGTCAGCTTGGCGGAGGACAGATTGGCTTCTGCTTCGCGGATGCGCTGTTCGATCAGCTCGACCGCATAGGTGTCCTTTAGGCGGTCTTCCTGCCGGGCGCGTTCGCCGTCGAAGAGGACTCTGAGTGTCGCAAACATGTGTTCTACTCCGTGAACGTTGTTCATGAAGAGAACATAGCAAGTTGTGAACGATGTTCAAGACTAAAAATGAACGACGTTCAATTTTTTCTCAGCTGGTCGCATTGCGCAGAAGATACTCGATCATGTCCTCCATGCGCTCGCGCGGGACGCCGGAGATGCGGCGCTCCAGCCCCAAGAGAACGATGCCGTGCACCGAGGAGAAAAGCGTCCGCGTCATCAGATCGATCTCGGACGCCGTGGCATCGGGGTTCAGCTCCGAGATCGGCGACGAGATGATCGAGAAGAGGCGACCGAGTTCGTCAAGGTACCACGCGGGGACATTGCCGTCCGACGACATCTCGACGTCAAACAGGGCGCGCCAGAGATTGGGGTTTTCAATGGCGAAGGCGAGGTAGCCCTTGGCGATGATCACAAGGCAGTCGGTAGGCGAGGCGTCCGGCTTGTCGCGGATCGTGTCCGAGACGAACTTGCCCATGCGCCGAAACGTACGTCCGTTCACGGCAAGAATCAGGCCGGTCATGTCATCGAAGACATTGTAGATTGCGCCAACCGCGCAACCGGCCTGATCAGCCAGAGAACGCGCGCGCAACGCGGAAAGACCGTGGTCGCGGATCTCCGCTTCGGCGATGTCCAACAAGCGCTCCCTGAGGTCGTCGCGCCGCTGCTGCGTTTTTCGTGCCATAAGGCCTGCCTCTTCTGAACGTTGTTCAAGGTGTAGCTGCCGACGGCAAACTTGCCAACCCCGAGCGCCCCGGACAAACGTGCATGGCAGCCCGGTGCGCGGATGTGTGCCGTGACCCTCAATGAAAATCTGGCGACCCGGGAAGGATTCGAACCCTCGACCCACGGCTTAGAAGGCCGTTGCTCTATCCAACTGAGCTACCGGGCCGCTGCACCCTTCTAACCCAGCATTACCGGTGAGCAAAGCTATCAAAACTACATGAAAACCAGTTGGTTGCGTAGAAAGCCATCTGACCCCGTCATTTTTCGGCCGGTGGCAGGCCGGACTCCACGTTGCGCGCACAACCGCCCGACGACCGCTTCCCCGAGCACCACTGATGCCGGACGGCGTTCAGTCCCTGATGGACGGTTTGCTCCATTCCGCATCGGGAACGGCGGACGGTTGTCAGCCCGAATATGGATTGCGTGGACCGCGATCTTCGGACAGCGATCGCGTGCCCTTGCGCGAAAGCCGCTCGATGGCGTCGGCCAGATGGACGTCTCCGATAGCCTCGTCGCCCCGGTCGACGCGGATCATATGGGCTTCCATCAACACTTCGGCGTGAGTCGACCCAGCGGGTGGCTCGAACCGGTAGGCGGCAAGCTCAACCAGAAGTCCGAGAGGATCCTCGAAATAGATCGAGTTCATGAATCCGCGATCCTTTTCGCCCGAGTGCTTGATCCCGCGTTCGTCAAGCCGAGCGGCAACCTGTGAATAGGTCGACTGACTGACCGAGAATGCGATGTGATGGACGCAACCCGGATCGGTCGGCGTGCGCCTCGGGTCGGGTGTGCGGCTTTCATTGGTGAAGATCGTGATGAGGCGGCCGTCGCCGGGATCGAAATAGAGGTGGTTCTGGTTCGGATCGTCCAGGTTCGGCTGTTCGAACAGGAAAGGCATTCCCAGAACGCCTTCCCAGAAGTCGATGGAGGTCTGACGGTCGGCTCCGACCAGCGTTATATGGTGGACGCCCTGTGACTGGAGTATCTGCATGGCTTCATTTCTCCCCGGATTTCCTTTTGGCATCGTTCGGCAAGACCCGCCGTACCGCAACCCCGTCTAAACGGATTATTAAGGGCTTTCGGCTGGCCTTGCGCAGAGAAGGGCGCGTTCGCCCATGTTTCGCGCGCAGGGCAGTGCCGTATGAAGGTTCTTTTCGTCCACCAGAACTGCCCCGGCCAGTTCAAGCATCTGGCCCCTGCAATGGCGGCAGAGGGTCACGAAGTTGTCTTTATCAGCCAGAAGAACAAGCCGACCCCGAAGGGGGTTCGCAAGTTCGAATACGCGCCGCACCGGAAAGTGACAGCCGGCATCCACCCCTACCTCGTCGGCACCGAAGCGGCAGTGCTGAACGGTCAGGCGGTTGCGCGACTGGGATTTCAATTGCGCGAACGGGGGTTCAGACCGGATGTCATGATCGGCAATCCGGGATGGGGCGAGACGCTCTTTCTGAAGGATGTCTGGCCCGACGCTCCCTTGATCTCGTTGTCGGAGTTCTATTACAGCGGAAGCGGCGCGGACGTAGGTTTCGACCCTGAATTTTCGACCGGTCCTGATGCGGTCCTGCGCGCCCGCGCGCGATCGGCCCAACACCTGCTGGCGATCGAAGCAGCCGACATAGCGTACAGCCCGACCGAATGGCAGAGATCGCAGTTTCCTTCGGCCTACCGGGACAGGATTCACGTGATCCACGACGGGATCGACACCGATCTTGTCTGTCCAGACCCGGACGCGCGGTTCTTGCTGCCGGATGGGCGGAAACTGACCGCATCGGACGAGGTCCTGACCTACGTATCGCGCAACCTTGAGCCCTACCGCGGATTTCACAGCTTCATGCGCGCATTGCCCGCAATTCTTGCGGCGCGGCCCAGGGCGCAAGTCGTGATCGTGGGCGGCGACGATGTAAGCTACGGAGGGCGACCCAAGGGCGGAGGGACCTGGCGCGAAGCCATGTTGCTCGAGGTCGGACCGCTTCCGGCACGGGTTCATTTCACCGGACGCTTGCCCTATGCCGACTACATCCGCCTGCTTCAGGTTTCGTCGGTGCATCTCTACCTGACCTATCCTTTCGTCCTCAGCTGGTCGATGCTGGAGGCGATGGCCGCAGGTGCCTTCGTCATCGGGTCGGCGACGCCTCCGGTCGAAGAAGTGATCGAGGACGGGCGAAATGGCCGACTGGTGCCGTTCTTCGATCCTGCCGCGATCGCGGCAGGCGTCGCTGAAGCGCTGGCTGAACGGAACCACGTCCAAACGATCCGGCAGGCGGCGCGAAACACGGTCCTGGATCGCTACGCACTTTCGGACTGTCTGAGGAAACAACGCGCGTTGATTGGTTCCGCAATCGCTCTTCCGTAACCCGGCGTTAACCACTGGCAGGGCAGAAGAGGCAGCACCGGAAGTGGCAGGCACGAGTGCGCGAATGAGCGACGATACAATCAATGGCGGCGACGGCAACGACACCATCTACGGTGGCATCGGCAACGACCTTATTTCGGGTGGTCAAGGAAACGACACCATATTTGACGGGATCGGTGACGATACCGTCTTTGGCGATGGCGGAGACGATACGTTTCATATTGCAACCGGAATGGCCGACGGCAGTGATTACCTGGATGGCGGTGCCGGAACGGACACGGTGATCGAGGATCTGACCGGCACCGAGCCCGGCACCGTGTCGATCTATACGAACCTGACGACGGGTGCTCACTACCGGTTGGAAACGCCGGGCATAGGTGTCGATACGCTTCAGGGCATCGAGAACTACACTCTGCATGGCCACGCCAGCGGTGTTGTCATCGGAAATTCATCCGACAATTTGCTGATCACCGATCTCGGGAACGATTCACTCAACGGATTCGCCGGCAACGACACGCTTATATCGGGCGACGGAGCCGACACCCTGATCGGTGGGCCGGGTGCGGACGAAATGTACGCCGGGGCAGGCGACGACCTGATCTTCGTGGACGATGCCGGTGACTATGTCGATGGCGGCGAAGGATACGACCGTGTCGTGATCGACACCGGCGCCGGTCTGAACGTTTCTGTATCGGGCTGGAACAGTGTCGAGCGGATCACTGGCGGAGCAGGCGCTGATACAATCGACGGCACGCGACTTGCGGACCCGGTGCTCATGCAGGGCATGGCGGGGAACGATGTGCTGTTGGGTGGCGCAGGGGAGGACACGCTCGAAGGCGGTAGCGGTGACGATACGCTGATAGGCGGCGCGATGCGCGACTTTCTGTTCGGGAACACAGGCGCCGACTATATGGAAGGCAACGGCGGCAACGACTACGCCTACATCGACAATCCCGGCGATATCTTCATCGGCGGCGACGGGTTCGATCGTGCGATCATCGATACAGCGGCCGGGCTGGACATCGATGTCTCGGGATGGAGCGGGGTCGAGCGGATCGACGGCGGCAGCGGCGACGACCGGGTAGACGCGTCGTCCTTCGTCACGACCATTCGACTTCAGGGAGGTGCCGGAAACGACACCCTGATCGGTGGTGCCTCCCATGACAACATCTTTGGAAATGGCGGCGCGGACAGTCTGGTCGGAAACGCCGGAAACGACGTTCTGGTCGGTGACGCTGGCGCAGACACGATGATAGGAGGCGACGGCGACGATGTGTTCTTCATCTCGGAGAACGGCGACATCGCTATCGGCGGTGAAGGGCTGGACCGGGCGCGCATGGACCCCGGTGTCGTAGGGATCAACCTGTCGCTCGCAGGCTGGAGCGGGATCGAAAGACTCAACCTCTCGACCGGTGCCGACACTGTGGACGCCTCGGGGTATTCCGACGAGATCAGCATCAACGGAAATGGGGGCGACGACCTTATTCTGGGTGGAGCGGGCAAGACCTTGATGTTCGGCAACCAGGGGAACGACACTTTGGTCGCCGGCGACGGTCAGGCTTTCATGTGGGGTGATGCGGGCGCGGACCTGTTTTTCGGAGGCCCCGGCGACGATTTCTTCTATGTGGATGACGAGGGCGACCGTGTCGCCGACGGGGGCGGCGGCTATGACCGGGTTGTGATGATACGCGCCGGCACCAGCCTGGCAGTCGATGGCACTTGGTCCGGAATCGAACGCATCGACGCGCTGCAAGGCTCCGAAACCGTCGACGCCACGGGCTACACGGGGGACCTGTTCATTGTCGGTAATGGTGGCAATGACACACTCATCGGCGGATCGGGCAACGATTCCATCTTCGGAAACGACGGAAACGATGTGTTGACCGGTGGTGCGGGCGGCGCAGACGTGATGCTTGGCGGTGCGGGGGCAGATGTCTTCGTCTTTTTTGACGGGGCGGGAACCGACAGGATCAACGATTGGGAAAGCGGGATCGATATCATCGACGTGAGTGGCGTTTCGGGCGTCTCCGGCTTCGGTAACCTGAACATTACTCAGAGCGGGCCGTCGACGACCATAATAGCCGGCGCCGAGACGATCATCCTGACCGGATACCTGGGGCCACTCGATGCAAGCGACTTCGACTTCGCGGTCTGAAGCATGAAACGGTTGGCAAAACTTATCGACAGCGGTCTTCAGGTTCTGGACCAGGAACGCATTGTGCGTGCTTCGGGACTTTTCGATGCCGAATGGTATGTCCGCACTTATCCGGACGTCGGGGGAGCAAGGGCAGCGTTGGCGCATTTCCTGCGCACCGGGACTGCGCTGGGTCATGATCCGGGTCCGAACTTCAGCACCACTGCATACCTCGGCGCCAATCCGGACGTACGGGATGCCGGGTACAACGCGCTGGTCCATTACCTTCGCTTCGGGCGGGCCGAAGGGCGCGGGGTTCGGGAGGGTAGGCGAGGTCCGGCTCACCCGCTCGGGACGGCCCAGATGGCGCGGATTGCCGAGGCCTTCGATCAAGATTTCTATACCGCGACGAACCCCGATCTTCGACCGGAGGACACAACCCTCGAGCACTTTCTCGAAACGGGCTGGATTGACCGGCGCGACCCCTGTTCCTGGTTCTCTGTCGAGTACTATCAGACCGCGCACCCGGATGTGGCGGAGACAGGACAGAACCCATTCGTGCACTACCTGCTCTGGGGATGCCGCGAAGCGCGCGCAATCCAGAGTTCCCGGCGTCCCCACCTGCCATCCGATACCCCGGCATCGGTCGATCGTCCCCGTTTGGCGGCGCTGGCGATGGTGCGTAACGAGGCCGATATCATCCAGGTTTTCGCAAGCCATCTGCTCGCCCTTTTCGATGATGTCGTCTTCGTCGATCACCTTTCCGACGACGGAACCGGAGAGTTCCTCGCGTCCCTCGCGCTCGAAAGCCGTAAAGTGACTGTGCTGCGCCTCGAGGAACCGGCCTATATCCAGTCCGTTACGATGACCCATGTTCTGCGCGACCTTGCGGTTCTGCGTGATGCAGACTGGGTATTCCTGCTGGACGCCGACGAGTTTCTGCCCTTTCCCGACCGTGCTGCCTTCGAGACGGCCCTTGTCCGGTATGCGCGATGCCCGGTAATCGAGATGCGTTGGCAGAACCTTGTACCCGGCACCTATTGGCAGGGCGACGTGGAGCTTTCGCTCGATACCCCGTTTCTGGTACCGCCAGATTTGTCGCCGTTCCGCAAGGTTGCCTTTCAGCCGTCGCGGATCAGCCTGCCCCGAACGGTCGTGGCCCAGGGCAACCATTCCCTTGTCGAAACGTCGAACGGATTGGAGGTACCGGCCTTCACCGCGGATTTTCCCCTGCTGCATCTGCCCGTCAGATCTGTCGGCCAACTCGTCCTGAAGCTGAACCAGGGCGTCGAGGGGTATCGCCAGATGGGCCGGACGAGAGATGCCGCCCACGGCACTCACTGGAACCAGATGATGCGGGCTACCAGTGCGACCGAACTGACGGACGATATCCTCAATGCGGTTGTTTTCCGTTACAGTGAGGACAAGCCCGAGCTGACGCCGGTTCCGCGCGAAATGTTGCTGGCGCTCGGGCACCGGTTGACCAGCTTCGATATCGCGCTGTCTGCGAACCGCGTCGTCTCATTTCCGCGGCGGTCGTTGGGCGAATTGCTGATGCGCCTGCACGGCGCGCCGACACCCGAGCACGAGATCAGGGATTGCCCTGCGACGACCCGACTGGTGACCACCCCCGACGGCAGGCTACTGCGCAGCGCGGACGATCGTGGAGTGGAATACGACGAGCTTGAGATGGCCGGCACCGCGTCGCGGCAAGGCCACGACATCTCTGCTCCAGCGCTTCTGGGTCGCCTTCTCTCGCCCACGTACCGGGATATCGAGGACCTCGTTCCCTCACCGAAGGCGGAACACATACCATTTCTCTTCGCACTTGCCGATATCGTCCGCCCGCGACGCTATGTCGAGCTGGGCACTCTGCGCGGCGCAGGTTTCCTCGCATTCTGCCAGGCGGCACGGCAAGGTGACTTCGCGACAGATGCGATCGCGGTAAGCGGCTGGTCGGTGGGGCCAGAGCAAGACCATGACTATCGCAATGTATTCGAGACCTTCACCTTTCTGGCTCGCAAGTATGCCGATTTCGCAGCATACATGCGCCGGGACTACGATAGCGCCGCCGAGCGCTTTGCCAATGGTTCGGTCGATCTGCTTCACCTGGACGGATTCTGCGCCGAAGAGCCTTTGCGTCACACGCTCGACACCTGGTTGCCCAAGCTCTCGGGTCGAGGCATTCTGCTGCTGCACGACGTCAACGCCCATAGTGGCAATTCCGGCGTCTGGCGTGTCTGGGAGGAACTGGCCGACAGCTATCCCTCCCTGCACTTTCCGCATGCGTTGGGGCTCGGTATGGCCTGCATCGGCCCGGACGCGCCTCCCGAATTGACTTCCCTTTGCCGCCTCGTCGGCCCGGATCGGCACCTGCGCGTTCTTCTGTGGCAGCACTTCGAGCAGATGGGTCGCCTTTCGAACGAATTGTTCTCGCGTCGTTACGACATGGCGCAGGGGGAGGCGCGCGCGCGTTCGGATGGCGCGCAGGCCGAGGAACTTAGCTGGTTGCGGCAGGAACTGGACAGTGCGCGTACCGACAACGACCAGCTTCGCACATTGTTGAAGGGAAAAATCGCGCATGCCGCCTCCGGATAAACCCAGGATCATTCTTCACATCGGCGGCGCCAAGTGCGGAAGCTCGGCGATCCAGGCCTACATGGCGCTGAACGCGCGGGCGTTGGCGGCGCGTCGCGTCGGGGTGCCGGGGACGTCTCTCGACTTCCGTTCGCCCGTGACCGGTGAGCAGATCTGGCTGTTTGAAAACGCGGTTACGGGCGGTGAGCTACCCGAACTTGGACGTCGCCTGGCTCGACTGCCTGAAGAGGCGCGGGAGAGGGGTTTCTCGACCGTGATCGTCAGCGCGGAGAATCTCTGCAACCACGCGATACTACCCGAGATGTTCGCCAATGCCCTGACCGATACCGATGTCGGGATCGTCTTCTACGTCCGCCGTCAGGACGATTTCCTGATCTCCAGTTGGCAGCAATGGAACCTCAAGCGGTTCGCGAGTATGACGGACTTCCTGGCCGAGCGGGCGGGTCGGGATGGAAGATGGATGTCGATGATCACGCCCTGGGCGCAGGCATTCGGGGATGCCGCTGTGTCGGTACGACCCTTCACCCGGTCACGGCTGGTCAACGGCGACGTGATCGACGACTTCTTCCAGCTGGTCGACGTTCCGCAAGACGGTCTGCAATCGCTGACGTGGAATGCGAATCCGTCCTTCGACGAGGCTCTGGCCCGGTTGGCACACAGGGTTCGCGACGTTTTCGAGGGTCCGCATGACAATCGGTTCTACGACGTCATGGCGCAGCTTCTGGGGGATTGTGCCTTGAAGAAGGGGTCGGCCTCATCATTGCTCGATCTCGAGACGCGGCGTACTGTCATGTTGTTGTACGAAGCGGAAAACGAGGCCCTCAAGGTACGGTTCATGCCGGGTCTGGGCGACCAGCCCCTGTTTCCGACTCCGGCCCCGCGAGATGTGATCGAGCGCTCCGATGCCGAGAAACTCTCCGAGGATATCGCGATGCTGACGCGTGCGGTCTATGCCCTCGCATCCAGACATCACGATCAAGCGGTGTGAGTCTCTCGGTGCAAAGTGCGACGATCGCCGTAAGCACGCCGCCTTTTCCCTTGGATCGCGCTCATCTTGAACGCCAGGTGCCGAAGCTTCGTGGCACCGGCGATCACGCGCAGCATTATCTGGCCCATGGTCTGGTCGACTGTTTGGACCCGACGCCTTATTTCCTGACGGATTGGTATGCCTGGCAAAACCCCGACTGGAGCGCGTTCCATGCGGCACCCTATCTTCACTATCTGGACAAGGGGCAGGCTGAAGGCCGCGATCCGTCTCCCTTCGTCGATGTGACGCGATTCCTGGAGGTGACAGACGGTGCGGTCGTGTTGTCCGACGTCTATCCGGCAATCCTGTCCGGGCTTCGGTCGCCCGCGCTGGGCATCTACGAAGATCCGGCCAATCTGACACGAGCGCAACGCGATTTCATCGCGGGCATTGTGGTCTTGGCGCATCGCATCACTCCACCCGCAAGAACCCGAACGGCCCTTGTCGTCTGTCAGGCCGGTCGCGGCGGCCTTTTCAAAGGCTGGGCGGCCGCGACGGAGCGGGATTGGGATCTGCTGATGAATTACTTCGATTCCGCCGGGCACTGCCCCGGACTGGGGGAGTATGCGGTGTTCCAGAAGGGCACCAAGTTTACCGCGATGCGTACGCTTCTCGAGCGGTTTCCGGAAGTGCTTGGCCGATATGATCACGTGCTTTTCCTCGATGATGATATTGCCACCACCGCTGCCGATCTGAACGCACTCTTCGCGGAATGCCGACGGCACGCACTTGATCTGACCCAGATGAGCCTGACCCAAGGATCGGCATGCAACTGGAAGCACCTTTTCAAAAGGCAAGGTCAGAGCGAGCCGCGTCAGGTCTCCGCTGTCGAGATCATGATGCCGGTCTTTTCGCGGCGGGCGCTTGGCTGGATCAAACCGACGCTTGGCAAGTCGGTCAGCGGGTTCGGGCTCGATCTGGTCTGGGGCCATATCGTGGCGCAGAACGGCGGTCGGACGGCGGTGCTCGACCGGGTCGCCGCCACGCATGCGAGGGCGGTGGATCAGTCAGGAGGGGCCTTCTATAACTACCTGCGTCGCCACGGTATCAATGCCAAGGCGGAGCTTTGGTCACTGCTGACCGAGTACGGCGCGGATCGCGACATGGTCACGCTCTAGGCGTCCGGGTCCGTGAAATGCTGTTCGATCGCGTTTGCGAGGCCGGTGATGTCGTCGGGTTGCAGGGGCAGGACGTGTCCATTCGGCGCCAGGCGCGCAGCTTCGGCCTGCGCGCCCAGATCGTAGGTCAGCACTGGCAGACCGGTCGCCAGGGCTTCGCGTGTCGTGAACGAGAACGTCTCGGGCCAAACCGACGGGATCAGCCAGATGCCAATATCGTTCTGCTCGGCAAGGGAGTCGATGTCTGCGCGATCATAACGCCCGAGAACACGGTGCGGCGAAGGCAGCCGGTAATTGGGGTCGAGATCGCCCAGGATCACGATGCGGCGCGCCGGCGACCGGCGATTGTAGAACCGCGCGAGACCGGCGACGACGTCGGCGCCTTTGGCCCGGTTGATCCCACCCAGCACACCGACCGAGCGGCCGCCCGCCGCGATCCGTCCCGGCATGATACATGGGACCGGGTGGCAAACGATTTCCGTGCGCGACGCGGCGCCCGGGTACGCTTCAAGCAGGATCTCGAGGCTCGATCTGGAGAAGACCCTGATATCAACGGCCCGTTCGACGACGCGTCCCCAAAGCCGTCGCCAGTCGGACAGTGAGACAGAGCTGCGACCCGCCAGCGCCGGAGTGATGTGAACGCGGCTCTTGTCATTCTCAGGCGGCACTCCGCAAAATCGGCCAGAACTGTCCAGAAGACAGTAGGATGGACTGATCGGGAAGAAGTCGTGCAGTCGTAGATTGAGGTGGTGCGCGGCTCCGGTCGACAACGCCAGCAGCGTTTCGGGAACCTCGCGCGGGTCGCGGGCGCCGACGCCGCAGGAATAAATCACCTGGCGTGCGCTGAGTGGTGCCAAAAGCTCCAAAAGCGACCGGGTATCCTGGACCCGGCAGCAATTGCGGAAGCCCCGACCCCTGATCTCGACCTGCCAGACGGACGATCCGCCCACCCGAAGGATGACGACCCCGGGTGCGCCGTCCGCCAGCGCCGCCTCAACTTCGCCCAGTAGGGCGATTTCGGCTCCGCCACCCAGGACGTGACCCATGAAGACCGGTACGCGTGCGTTGGATACAGCGTCCAGCCATGCAACACTGAGCGCGGCGCGCTGGACACTATGGGGTGCGCGCTCCGCCCAGTTCTGAACGTCAGTGTCGAAGCCCGGATAGCGATCAGAAATGAGGACAGCGGCAGTGGCGGTTCGAGCAGATTTTTCCGCCGTGCCAAAGCTGGCTCCACCTGCGTGACCGACAAATACGGAAGCGGCCAGAATATTGCGGCCTCCGACTGCACGGGCACGCTGGCACCAGTCGACCTCTTCCCCGTAACCTCGCCCGAAAGCCGGATCGAATACTCCGAGAGTATCGAGAAACCGCCGGTTCATGGCCATCGCGAACCCTATTCCAGTCGGCAATCCGATCTCGCGCCAGGCTGGTCCGAAGCGTTGTGCGACGGCGTCGATGCGGTCGACTTGGTCTTCGCTCAATCGGGTCTCGACGCCTTGTCCCGGGATCGAGACTATCTCGGCTGTGTTCGACAGGGGTGTGACACTGGCAACGTTCGCGTCGGCGAAGATGGGTTCCATCAGGCGAGCGGCCCAGTTCCTTGGCGGCAGCGTGTCCGTGTTCAGGATGATGACGTGTTGACCCAGCGCCCTTGCAATTTCCAGGCCGCGGTTGACCGTTGCGACAAAGCCCCGGTTCTCTGACGATACGTCGACAGTTACCCTGTCAGGGTCGGCATTTTGGAAGTCCTGAAGCATGTCGGCGATCCGTGGGTCGTCCGAACAATCATCAAGCAGCAGGATACGGTGTGGAACACCTACGCCCTCGGCCAGACGCACGAGCAGGCGCGACAACTGGTCCGCAGCATTGAAGACAGGCACCAGAACGACGGTCGGCGGGTCGTTCGCGGCTCTCGCGGGAGGGATGTGACTGTCGTCGAACAATTGTGGTGGTATCAGCGGATCGAGCGCCGTGTTCCCGGCATAGCCGAAACTCTCCCGAAGCCGGATGGACACGCCCGGGTCTGAAGTCGCAAGAAAGCGGAGAATGTCGCGCCGATTCTTGGCGGCAAGGTGCAAAGCACTTGGAACATTGCGCAGCCGAGCGCTGCATTCTCTTATCCGGGTGGGTGGCACAAGGTGAAGCGACCTGTGCCCAAAGGGTGGCCCGTCTGCTTGAACGACAATGGTTTCCCTTGAATTCGGACGGTCGAGTTCAACCTCGAAGCCCTTTTTCAAGAACGGCTCATCGCGCCTTTCGTTGCGTTCACAATTCTCGATCCATGGCCGGATCTCCCGCTGTAACTGTCCCGCGAAGCCGATCCTGAGCGAGGTCGAGGCGGACCAGCCGCGGACTACGACACGATGACGCGTCCAGACCGTCTGCTCCACGAACACGAGTGTTTGGTTGTCATGGTCAAGGTTCAGGAGGTCGTCGCGTTCGACCCGCGAATGCAGGTCAAGCAACCGAACCAGCGTCCGCCGGGTCAGTCCGGGGAGTGCTGCCATGCGTGCGATCGGTGGGCATGGAAGCCGCCGGATTACGAAAGAGCGCCACCCGCCGTGAAGCCCCTGCTTGTTCAGCCGCCCGGCAGGCAATTCCCGGATACCTTCCCTGTCGGTCACGAGCTCGGGTGCCACTAGAAACGCTTGCGGTAAAAGCACCGTTAATTTTGCGGCTGACGCGGAAACAGGAATTACCGGTCAAGGTCGCTTCAGTGCGCGCGAAGTAACCAATCTCTTACGCCTGTCTGGCAGATTGGCGAGCAGGCCCAGGCCTGTTCACAATTTGCGGGTGGCGTCAGCGCAGGCACCGCAAGCCTTCCTCTGAAAGGCCGACGAAGCGTGACAGGCACACGCCTCGCGCGGCCAAGCAACGCCCGACAGGAGCACAGGATGAAGAAGAAACCCAATCTGGATCAAGTGATCGCATTGGCACTTGCGCCTATTGCATGTGTTCTTCTGACCCTTCTCTACCTGCCTGTCATTGTCGCACAGGGTCGTCCTTTCCTCTACGCGTCCGAGCGTATGCGCAGTCCGGACAGAGCCTTTCAGCTCTACAAGATACGCACGATGCACCCTCCGGGACCATTGCAGGAAGAAAGCGTTCTTGGCGGACACCAGGCGCGGCGGGTTACGGCGATCGGGGCGTTTCTTCGCCGAACCAGGCTGGACGAGCTGCCCCAGATCGTCAACGTCCTGAAGGGAGACGTCCGTTTCATCGGTCCCCGCCCACCACTGCGGAAATACGTCGAGACCTGTCCGGAGATCTATGAAGAGGTCTTTCGGGACACGCTACCCGGCATCACCGGGCTTGCGACAGTGAT
This sequence comes from uncultured Silicimonas sp., assembly GCA_964601395.1. Lineage (GTDB taxonomy): Bacteria > Pseudomonadota > Alphaproteobacteria > Rhodobacterales > Rhodobacteraceae > JAVJUV01. The sequence goes on from CAZRNL010000009.1 coordinate 16,916, forward strand.
GCTGCATGGTCGAGAGGAGAGATTGCTTTCGGCATGCCGCTCAGCCGTCGAGACGGACCTCGTCTATCGCCGCAGATGCATCGCGCTGAAGGCACGGCTGGATCTCATCTACAGGGAACGGCGCGGTCCGGGACTTGACCTTCTGATCCTCTACAGAACCTTCTCAAGACTTTCACTTCGCACACATCACCGGACGCAACGCGCTTCTAAAACCCGACCCCGGTTCTATTCGCCTTCTGCGTCCGTGATCGAACACGAGGTCGCCTAGCCTTCGCGCAACGCGCGTCTGAAATAGTCGGTCATGGGTTTGACAAGGTAGGACAGCGGAGTCCTGTCGCTTGTGCGCAAATGCGCCTCCACCGGCATACCGGGAACGAGGGTCTGCCCACCGAGTTGCGCCAGGTCTTCCTCGCGCAGGAGCAGTGCGACCCGGTAGTACGACAAACCCGTCACCTCGTCCTGGAACACGTCCGCCGAGACATCGGTCAGGGATGCCGGAATTTCCGGAGTGAGACGTTGGTCGAAGGCAGTGAAGCGAAGCGTCGCTTGCTGCCCGACATGGATCTGGTCGATATGAATTGCTTCGACGCGCGCCGAAACGACCAACGGCCGATCCTGAGGGACAATGTACATCAACGGTTCCGCCGCCCGCACAACGGAGTTCTCGGCGAAGACAGTCGAACCATAGACGATCCCGCTTGCCGGCGCGCGCACCGTCAGCCGGGAAATTCGCTCCTGAATGTCCCTTCGCTGTCCGGAGAGTTCAAGCTCCCGGAACCGGATGTCGCGGCTGGCGGCAATCGCCTCTTCCCGCTGTATCGCGTCCTGCTTGAGCTTTTCGATCTCGATCGCGGCGATCTGACCGCGGGCCCTGGCGATGTCCGCCGCCAGCCTGCCGATATCGCCATCAATACGTGCCTCTTCGCGGCGCAGCGCATGTACCCGCTGTGCCGGCACGAGACCGTCGGCAAGCAACGCTTCCTCATCGGACCGTTCGTCCGAGATCAGCGTCCTTTGCAGGCTCAAAGCCCGAAGCTGGGCTTCGGTCCCGGTGATCTGATTGCCTATCTGGAGAATCTGCTCTTCAAGCTGCCCTTTCTCCTGAACACGGGTCCTACGCTGAGCCGCGTACAGTTGGCGTTGTCCCTCGACCTGTTCGGCTGTCGCGGCGTCGACCTGCGAGGCCGCCAGCAGATCTTCAGGAAAGTTCGGCGCCTCGGAATCGTCTCTCTCGGCAAGAAGACGAGCCTTCCGCGCCCTGATCTCGACTAGCTGTGTGTTGATCGTCGCCATATCGGCGGCGAGCAAGGTATCGTCCAGAACGATGACGGCGGACCCGGCTATGACGTGATTTCCGTCCCGGACAAGAATCCGGTCGACCATCCCGCCGTCGGTATGTTGAATGACCTGTCGATTATTCTCGACCACGATCATGCCGCGTGCAATGACCGCGCCGGCTATCTGCGTGCGGACGCTCCAGACACCTCCGCCACCCACCAGCAGGGCAAGCGCCGCGAAGCCGACCGAAAGGGGCATTGCCGCGCCGTAGCGCGAGTTCGGTCTTGACGCCCTCATGTTCCGACGCTCCGGCTAAGCGTTCGCTGGATGTCACCCGCATTCCTCATCATGGATTTCAGAACTTCGTCGCGTGCGCCGAGTGCCTTGACCGTGCCGGCATCGAGCGCCATCAGCCGGTCGCATTCCGAGATTGCCAGAGGTCGATGGGTCATGATCACGACGGATCGCCCTTCGGATTTCATCGTCCGGATCGCATTGTTCAGCGCCTCCGTGCCTTCCATGTCGAGCGCGGAATTGGGCTCGTCCAGAACCAGCAGCGCAGGATTTCCGTAAAGTGCGCGCGCCAGGGTTATCCGCTGGCGCTGTCCGCCGGACAGACGGATGGCGGGGTCCTCGACTCGTGTGTTGTAGCCCTGCGGCAGCGTCAGGATCAGGTCATGCGCCTGGGCCCGCTTCGCGGCATCGACGACCCTGCCGCTCTCGGGCGCGCGGTCCATGCGAGCAATATTCTCGGCGATCGTTCCGTTGATCAACTGCGCTTCCTGCGGAAGATAGCCAACGAACCTGCCGAGATCCTGAGGCGAGTATTGCGAAAGGATCGCGCCGCCCAGCCGCACTTCGCCCAGATTCGGCTGTACGAGTCCGAGAAGCATTCGCGCAATGGTCGTCTTGCCCGATCCGCTGCGCCCGATCACCCCGAGCACTTGACCGGGGCCGATGGTAAAGCTGACGTTTCGCAGGATTGGGGCACAACCCGGGGCCGTCGTGACGCTTACGCCGCGAACGTCCAAACCGCCGACCGGACGCGGCAGGCGCGTCCGTGTCTCAGGTTCGGGCGTGCTTGCAAGAAATCGCTGCAGCGAGGCCTTGCCCTGACGGGCCCGGACCACCTGGGGCCAGCGTCCCAGTACCTGCTCAACCGGCGCCAGCGCCCTGCCGAGCAGAATCGAGGCCGCGATCATCGCGCCCGCGGTCATCGCACCGCGAAGCACGAGGAAGGCGCCAAGCGCGAGGATCATGGATTGCAGCGCCAGTCGGAATGCCTTGGTGAATGACGAGAAACCGCCCGTCCAGTCGACGGCGCGCATCGTCTGGCTCAACGCGGCCTCGCGTCGTTCAAGCCAACGCGCAGTGACGCCATCAAGCATGCCCTGCGCCCGGATCAGCTCTGATGCTTGATGGGCGTTTTCCGAGAAGCGATGTGCTGCCTCGGCTGCCCTCTGCGCTTCGGCGACCCGCCCTGCGGTCAGCATCTGGTTCAGGGCCGTAAGTCCCACCAGAATTCCGCCTCCCGACAAGGCAAGCCAGCCGAGCCAAGGATGGAAGATGAAGATGGCGGCGATGAAAACCGGCGTGAAGGGTATGTCGAGCAGCGCGAGATAGGCAGGCGATGCGTAGTATCCCTGTACCGCTTCCAGGTCGCGAGTTGCACTGGCGGACTCCGGAGAGACTCCACCGTTGGGGGACATCCGGGCCCTGAACACTCGTGCGTCGAGGGACGATTGAAAGCGAGCACCGTAGCGCGCCAGAAGCCGGGAACGGGAGAACTCGAGAAGCCACATCAATCCGTAGAGCCCGATGACAAGCATAACCAGCGCAACCAGTGTCTCTTCGGAGCGTGAGCTTAGAACCCGGTCATAGACCTGCAACATGAACAGCGGACCGGTCAGCATCAGAAGATTGACGAAGATGCTGAAAAAGAAAGCGAATCCAAGGAAGTGACGCGATCCTCCAGTGGCGCTTGTCACCTCGCTTTCAGGACCGGGATCGTAAAGCGTCAAGGTCATCTTCTGGACATGTCCTGCCTTGGGTCTTGTCTTGCACCCTGGCCCGGGGCGTTATCCCGCGAAAGGCGAGGGTTCCCTCGATCGCCAGTCTGGCGCAGCGGTGTCATATCCTGTTCAGTACAGCAGCGATGCGAAGCGCCGCGTCGCCCCGCCCGGTCTGACGGTACACGCCGGCGCGCCGCAAGGCGGATAGGCGCGAGAAGGCACCGCCGACGCGCACACCTTCGAAGGCGGAAAGCGTTTCTCGCGCCTCGGGGGTCAGCCAGTGCGTGACGCGACCAAGCGCAGCCATGTTGGCGGTGTTCCAGTCCCTGAAACGGCCCTGCAAGAGCCTTGCCAGACGCGCTGCGCTTGCGCGTGCGGTGTCGTTCGCCCCGATCAGGTTGGCGCCATGCTGGCGGTAGAGGACGGCGGGTTCGGGATCGTAGAACACATGTCCGCCGGCACCCGTGACCAGCTGGTAGAGCCACCAGTCATGAGCTGCGACACCGCAGGCGAGAGAAGCCGTGTTCTGAACGAGATCCAACGCAGCGCGATTGAGAACCATTGTGTTGCCGCCGCCGATATTCTGAACCAGAGAATTCGCGAAGCTGGGAGGCAGCGCGTATCTGGGCGAGACGCGCAGCGGCCGCAGGAAACGGTCGCATATCAGCGTACGCCCCGTGTAAAGCCCCGGGCGACCGTCCGGCAAATCGGCCAGCCTGCTTGTGGCCCGCGCCAGCTTGTCAGGCAGCCACACATCGTCCTGATCCGATAATGCCGCAAAGGGAGTGTCGGGACTGACGACCGACAGAAGATTCAGGAAATTGCGGACGAAGCCAAGACCCGGACCGCGCAAGATTGTCACCCGGTTGGGCGAGCGGCGCGCGAATTCCTGCACCCTGTCCGGCCCGTCATCCCCGCTGCCATCGTCCGAGACTATCAGCGACCAGTTCTGGTGGGTCTGTTCGGCGTAGCTGGCCAGCTGTGCCTCGACATTGGCTGCACCATTGTAAAGCGCCATGAGGATTGCAACGTGCCCGTGCTTCGTGGCCGGACGATCCTGTCCCGGGGCCGAGGCTACGGTGAGGGTCTGGTTAACGAATTCCTCAGCTTTCCGGGTCATTTGTGAATCAGATCATCCGCATTGCGGGAGAGGAGCATCGCTCCGACGAGGATCAGGGTTAGTCCAAGACCGTAAGCAAAAGGTGAATGAACATAGTGAGGCGCGTAGGTCGGATAGAACCCGTTCCGCATTTCGCCGGTGGCGTGGAAGATCGGGTTGAACCACAGGAAATTCTGAACCCAGGCCGGCAGATCATCGAACAGGAAGAACACACCCGAGACTATGAAAAGAGGTCGCGTCAGCACCATCCAGATCCGCTCCCACACCGGGAATGCGAGAAACAGGTAACCGTTGATCATTCCCACACCCAGCGCCGCTGCCGCCGCCATGCCAAGCGCGTTGGCCATTGTCGAAAGTTCTGGAACGGCGCGGGTGTCGAAAAGGGCGATCATGGCGCCAAGGACCAGCATGATCACCATCAGATGGGTCAGAAGATTGAGAACAAAGCGCGCGATCACCGCGTCCAGCCAGGTGACCGCCGAAAATGTCAAAAGCGAGCGGGAAAAGGAAATGGCCGTCGCGGTTTTGTTGGAGATGTCGTGGAACATCATGTAGGGCAGATACCCGGTCGCGTAAAACAGTGCGAAGCTCTTGCCGAGCGGCGGAGCGTGGAACGCGAGCGCGAACGCGAAGGACAGAAGTCCGATGGCCGCGACCGGCTCCAGTATCGCCCAGACATATCCACCCGGCGAACGGCCATAGGTCGTGACCATTTCGCGCAGCATCAGTGCCGTGATCGTCCGCCCGATCGCGAAACGGCGGGAATGGGTCTGCGGGATCGTGCTTCTGACATCCACGAACGGGACTTTCTGTCGGACTTTGAGCGTCACCCGGACCTAAGCGCCAAACCTTGCCGATTTCTTAATGGGGGCGCGATGTGACCCCTCCCGAGCCATACCGGCCGACGCCGACGGTGTCGCGGATCACTCCTGTCAGGCCCACGGTCCAGGCGGCGCGAACGCGCCGCCGGCACTGGGGGTTATTGACATCTTTCGGTCTTCTGGTCGTGTTGCCGGTCGCGGCTGCGGCCGCCTACCTCTGGCTTCGCGCCGCCGACCAATACGCCTCGACGGTCGGGTTCTCGGTCATCAAACAGGAAATGTCCTCTCCCATCGAAGTCTTCGGCGGCATCGCGGACTTCGCCAGTGGCGGAAGTTCGGACAGCGATATCCTGTATCAGTTCATCACAAGCCAGGAACTTGTCGAGACTCTGGATGCCCGATTGGGCCTGGTCGAGATCTATTCGAAGCCCACGGACGATCCCGTCTTCGGGTACGACCGCGAAGGCACCATCGAGGACCTGCACGATTACTGGAAGCGGATGGTCCGGGTCATCTATGACGACGGAACCGGACTGATCGACGTCCGGGCGCTGGCTTTCGCACCAGAGGATGCGCGGGCCATCGCCTCGGGCATCTTCGATGAAAGCATGCGGCTGGTGAACGAATTGTCAGCGATCGCTCAGGACGACACCACCGAATTCGCGCGGCAGGAAGTCGAACGCGCGATCGACCGCTTGAAGGGTGCGCGCAAACGGCTGACGGCGTTCCGGTCCGAGACTCAGATTGTCGATCCCACCGCCGATCTTCAGGGGCAGATGGGGCTGCTTTCGACCCTTGAGACGCAACTTGCCGAAGCTTTGATCTCGGCAGACCTTCTGCGTGAAAGCACGCGCGAAAGCGATCCCCGGATCACCCAGGCCGACCGCCGGATCGCTGTGATCGAGACGCGAATCGAGGGTGAGAGGCGCAATCTGGGCGTAGGCCATTCAGGCGGGCAGGGAGGAGACTATGCCACGTTGCTGTCCGAATACGAAAGCCTAGCCGTCGATCGTCAGTTCGCCGAACAGGCTTACACGGCAGCCCTTGCCACCTACGATCAGGCGCTGGCGGAGGCGCGGCGCAAAAGTCGCTATCTTGCCGCGTACATCAAGCCGACACTGGCCCAGTCGTCGCAATTTCCCCGGCGCCCCGTGCTTCTGGGAATTGTCGCGTTCTTTCTCGTGACGGTCTGGTCGATAGCCGTCCTGGCCTACTATTCGTTCCGCGACCGGCGCTGATCGCATGATCCGCCTTGTCGACGTGACCAAGATCTTTCATGCGGACGGCATCTCGACGACCGTGGCGGACAGGATCTGCCTGACTTTTCCCGCGGATCGCGCGGTGGCGCTGATCGGCCGGAACGGGGCGGGAAAATCCAGCCTGCTTCGGATCATATCGGGGACGATGCGGCCCACTTCCGGTCGGGTCGAGGTCGAGGGACGGATATCTTGGCCGGTCGGTTTTGCAGGGGGTTTCCACGGCGATCTGTCCGGCCTTCAGAATACGCGCTTCGTGGCGCGCATCTACGGGATCGACACAGACCAGCTTGTCGATTTCGTCTACGACGTCGCTGATCTCGGCGATCAATTCTACCTGCCATTCCGCACGTTCAGCCAGGGAATGAAAGCGCGTCTGGCTTTCGCGGTGTCCATGGGGATCGACTTCGACACCTACCTGATCGACGAGGTGACCAGCGTGGGGGACGAGTCCTTCCGCGAGAAAAGCGAAGCGATGCTGCAAGACCGTCTGCAGACACGTGGCGCCGTCGTCGTATCGCACAACGGCGCGCTTCTGAGACGCCTTTGCAACGCCGCGGTCGTGATCGAAAGCGGTCAGGCCACCTGGTTCGACAGCGTCGGAGATGCCCTGAAGCTGCATCGCCAGAACATGGAACTTGCGCCCGAGCCGGCCTGAGGGTTCAGACCGACTTGCCCACCGGCGCGCCACCCTCGAACAGGTTCGGGCCGGCGTAGTCGATCGGCGATTCCTGCATCTGAAGATGCAGGCCGCTGCCGGTATAGGGGTTGGCCCGGGCCAGGACTTCATCCACCTCTATGCCGAGGCCCGGAGCCTCGGGCGCAGGGACGTGACCTTCTTCGACCCGGATCGCCCCCTTGATGAGTGCATCGTGGTAGGGTGTCTCGATGGTCTCGGCCATCAGCACGTTCGGAATCGAGACTGCCAGGTGGATGTTGGCGGCCCATTCAACCGGACCGGCGTAGAGATGCGGCGCCACAAGGGCGTTGTGCGCTTCCGCCAGTGCCGCGATCTTCTTCGTCTCCCAGATGCCGCCCGAGCGCCCGAGGGCCGGTTGCAGGATGTTGGCGGCACCGGCGCGCAGGACTGCGGCGAACTCGGCCTTGGTCGTCAGGCGTTCGCCGGTGGCGACGGGAATCGATGTCGAACGCGCCACCTCGGCCATGCTGTCGATGTTGTCCGGCGGCACGGGTTCCTCGAACCACAGGGGATCGTAGGGCTCGATCGCCGCTGCGAGCCGCTTTGCACCGCCGGTCGTGAACTGGCCGTGTGTGCCGAAGAGGAGATCGGCCTTCGGGCCAACCGCGTCGCGGAGCGTTCGGCAGAAATTCACCGAGATTTCAATGTCATGAAGCGAAGGCTGGTGCCCCCCCCGTATCGTGTAGGGGCCGGCCGGGTCGAACTTGACGGCCGTATAGCCGCGCGCGACAAGATCAAGTGCGGCCTCGGCAGCCATGTCGGCGTTGCCCCAGAACTCGGGGAGAGGATGATGGGCCAACGGGTACAGGTAGGAGTAGGCGCGCACGCGCGGAGTCATCCGCCCGCCGATCAGCGCCCAGACCGGACGGTCGCGATCCTTGCCGAGGATGTCCCAACAGGCGATCTCCAGCCCTGCGAAGGCCCCGATCACGGTCGGGTCCGGGCGCTGGGTGAAGCCTGACGAGAAGACCCTGCGGAACATCAGCTCCACGTTCTCCGGATTCTCGCCCGCCATGTGCCGGCCGAAAACGTCCCTGATCACCGCCGTCATCGCGTCGGGTCCGACGGCGCTCGCGTAACATTCTCCCCAACCGGTGATACCGGTGTCTGTTGTCACCTTGACCAGAATCCAGTATCGCCCGCCCCAACCGGGTGCGGGTGGGGCCGTAACGATCACGTCGAGATCAATCAGTTTCAAGAAACCAGTATCCTTTTCAAAGCCAAGGCCATGTCAGCGAACCCAATCACCATTCGCAATCTCGGTCCAGAGGACGCACACGTTCTCGACCGTGTGCGACCCGGAACATTCGATAACGACATCGACCCCTCACGAGCCTGGGCATTCCTGGCCACGCGAGTCAACGAACTGGTTGTTGCGTTGGACCGGGGCGAAGTCGTGGGCTTCGCCAGCGGAACCGTGATCATGCATCCCGACAAACCGACGGCATTCTTCATCAACGAGATCGGCGTCCATGAGGAATATCGGCGGCAGGGTATCGCGCGCCGCGTGATGTTTCGGATCATGGAACTGGCGCGCGACCGGGGATGCGAGGGCATCTGGTGCGCGACCGAAACGGACAACGCCGCGGCGCGGGGGCTTTACGCCGTGTTGAAGGCGCGCGAGACGCAGGGCATCGTGGTCTACGACTGGGACGACGCCGAGATCTGACGCAACGTTCGGTGGTCGTATCGGGCGATTTCGGCGCGAACAGCGCGAATCCGTTAATCTTCTCGGGAAACCGGCGAAACCGGGGTTCGGTATCACGTCGGTATTGCGTCGGTGCGACATCAGCGGGAACCGGGCGTTAACACCGCGCGCGCCCGACTTTGTGGAAATCCGGTTAATGCGGCTGGCGACCGCTCAGAACACGATGACGTTGCGCCGCGCGGCGCCGCCCTTGGTGTCGGCGATCGCTTCATTGATGTCGTCGAGCTTCCAGCGCTTCGAGACAAGTTCGTCCAGCTTCAGGCGACCCTGCTGGTAGAGATCGACCAGCCACGGAATGTCGCGCGACAGGACCACGTCACCCATCTTGGAGCCGACCATACCCTGTCCGAGGCTGGCCATGATGTCGGGCTCGTAGGATGACATCGCGCCCGAGGCGGGCATGCCGACCATGACGACCTTGCCGCCCGCGGCCAGAAAGCGCGGCGCGCTGTCGTAGGCGGGGATCGCGCCGACGGTGACGAAGACGGCATCCGCCTTGCGCCCGATCTTCTCGACCA
>CAZRNL010000010.1:0-24872 GCA_964601395.1 uncultured Silicimonas sp.
TCACGCGCAGCTTGGCGTCGAGGTTCGACAGGGGCTCGTCCATGAGAAAGATCTTGGGCGTCCGCACGATGGCGCGCGCGAGTGCCACGCGCTGCCGCTGTCCGCCTGACAGCTCCGACGGGCGCCGGTGCAGGAGCGCGTCGAGTTCGACCTTGCGCGCGATCTCGCGCACACGCGCGGCACGCGCCGTCCGGTCCATGCCGCGCAGCTTCAGCGGATAGGCGATGTTCTGTTCGACCGTCATGTGCGGGTAGAGGCCGTAGTTCTGGAACACCATGGCGATGTCGCGGTCCTTGGGCGGCTTGTCGTTCACCCGCTCGCCCCCGATCAGAAGATCGCCCGAGGTGATGTCCTCGAGCCCCGCAATCATGCGCATCGTCGTGGTCTTGCCGCAGCCCGAAGGCCCGAGCAGGACAAGAAACTCGCCCTCCCTGATGGTCAGGCTCTGCTTCGGCAGGGCAAGGAAGCCGCCATAGCGTTTCTCGACATCGACAAGCCGGACTTCGGCCATATCCGGCCCTCTCTACTTGACCGCGCCGGCCGTCATGCCGCGCGTGAAGTGTTTCTGGATCAGAAGCGCCATGATGAAGATCGGCACGGTGATCATCACGCCGGCCGCGCTCATCAGCTCCCACAGGTCGCCCCGCTCGGTTCGGAAGTTCACGAGACCCACGGGCAGCGTGACTGCGTCGCGCCGCGTCAGGATCAGCGAGAACAGGAATTCGTTCCACGTCAGGATGAAGCAGAAGATCGACGAGGTCAGGATGCCGGGTGCCGCCACTGGCAGCACGATGTCCCAGATCACCCGCAGCCGCGAGGCGCCGTCGATCATCGCGGCCTCTTCGCTGTCGGTCGGGATCGCGTCGATGTAGCCCTTGATCATCCAGATCACGAAGGGCGTGACGATGGCCAGGTTCACGATGATCAGCGCGATCCGCGTGTCCAGAAGACCAAGCTGCCGGAACATCAGGAAGAAGGGCAGCACGATCACGACGGCCGGGATGAACTGGGTGGACAGGACAAGGAAGAACAGGAACTTGCGCCCCTTCACCCGGAATCGCGAGAAGGAGTAGGCCGCAAGCGCTGCGCAGGGCACCGCGATCAGGACCGTGACGGACGCCACGATCACCGAGTTCAGCACCATGCTGCCGAGGGTCCACGGGTGCGAGAACACGGTGACGAAGTTGTCCAGCGTTGGCGTGAAGTTCAGCGACAGCGAATAGGCGTCTCGCGGGCTCTTGAACGCCGTCAGGAACATCCAGGCGATCGGGAACAGCACGATCACCGAGACGAGGACCAGTAGGGCGCGCTCGGCCCACCAGAGGACAAGACGCTTCATGCCGTGGCCATCTTTCGTTCGCTGAGCAGCATCCGCACATACCAGATCGAGATCGTCATCATGATCGCGGTCAGGATCCAGGCCAGTGCCGAGGCATAGCCCATGTCGAACCACTTGAAGCCGACGTGGAAGATGAAGAAGGCCAGCGTCTCGGTCGAGTTGCCGGGTCCGCCGCCGGTGAGGGTGACGACCTGGTCGAACATCTTCAGCGCGAAGATCGTTTTCAGGATCGCAGTCACCAGGATCACGCCCTTCATCTGCGGCAGGATGATGCCGAAGACGATGCGCAGGTTCGATGCGCCGTCGATACGCGCGGCCTCTTCGGTCTCGCGCGGGATCGAGGCGAGGCCGCCAAGGCACATGAAGGTCATGTAGGGTGCCCAGTGCCAGACATCGGTCAGCACGAGGATTGCCATGGCAAGCGTCGGGTCGGCCAGCCAGGGCGTGCCTTGAAGGCCGGGGAACACCGCGCCAAAACCCTTGGCGAGGACGCCGAATTCCGGGTTGAACATGAAGCGGTAGCTGACCCCGATCAGCGCCGGGCTCATCGCGAAGGGCAGGATCAGCACGACCCGGGTGAAGGTGTGCAGCCGCCCCTTCCGCCGCAGAAGAAGCGCCAAGGACATGGCGATGATCACCGTCAGCGTGACGCTGGTGACGACGAAAATGGCGGTGACCCAGAGGGAGTTCAGGAAGTGGGACTCGGTAAAGGCATGGGCGAAGTTGTCGAAACCGACCCAGCCTTCCGGCCGCCGGGACCGGGTCAGGTCCCAGTCGCGAAACGCGGTCGCGAGGGAATAGCCCAGAGGGTAGAAGGTGGTCGCGAGCACGATCACGAAGGCAGGCACCAGCAGGGCGTACTGGAGGGATCTGTCGTGCATGGCGGGGGGATTCCTGGAAGGGCGGTCGGGGCGGCCACGATGGGCCGCCCCGCGACTATGCATGCTCAGCCGCGGATGCGGGCGACATCCGCGGCGGCCTTGTCCAGAACAGCCCGAACATCCGTTTCCTGCCCGGATGCAAGGCTGGAAATCGCGGTTTCGATGACCTCGACGACACGCAGCCAGTCGTCACCGAAGTCGATCCCCTCGGCCGTCTCCAGCGCTGCGGCGGCCGCCTGATGGATGCCGCCCCAGCGCGCATTGACCTCGGGATCGCGCAGGTTCGAGAAGTGTACGGCGACAAGCTCGTTCAGCGCGGGATCGAGCAGCACCTCACGCTCCAGCGCCGGATCGGTCAGCCAGCCAAGATACTCGATGGCTGCCCCGGGGTTGTCCGCGCCTTCAGTCACACCGAAGACCCAGGTGTTGGTGAAGGTTGTGCGGTCCGCGCCAGCGACCCGTGGCATTGCGGAAAATCCGAGCTGGTCGTCCGTCAGCGTCGATTGCGTCGGGTCGGTCAACTGCGAGCGGACCCACCACCAGACCGGCAGCATCGCCGAATTGCCCTGCTTGAAGCTGTTCACCGCGTCCTGTTCGACGAAGACGGCCGATCCGGCCGGCGCGACCTGATGCTTGATCAGCATGTCGATGTAGGCCTGTGTCGCCGCGACGCCGGCATCCGAATTGAAGGCCGGCGCGCCCGCTGCATCGAACAGGTCGCCGCCTTTGCCCCAGAGCAGGTTCATCCAGACCATCATGTTCTGGCCGTTCAGACGCCCGTAGGGCAGAGCGATGCCCGCCGCATCGCTGCCCTGCTGCACGGCGGCGGCCACGGTCAACACGTCGTCCCAGGTTTCCGGCGGCTGCACGCCCGCCGCTTCCAGAAGGTCCGCGCGGTAGAACAGAAGCTGGACATGGCCGCGCACTGGCAGGCCGTAGAGTTCGCCGTCGATCATCCCGTGGCGCAGGTGCGCATTAGGGAAATCAGACAGATCGGTGCCCTGTGCAGCGATCCCCTCGCCGATCGGCTGGAGCAGGTTGCGCAGCGAGCCGACCCACTGATCCATCACGGAAACGACGTCGTAGCCCCCACTGCCGCCGATCATCTCGGCGGTCAGCGCCTCGCGCATGTTGGCGAACGGGACATAGTCGACTACCACATCGATGCCGGTGGCCTCCTCGAATGCCCCAAGGCGCGCCTCGTGCGCCTGGAACTGGCTCGACGTCACCGCAAGCACCCGCACTGTCTCCCCCGCGAAGGGCTTGCCTTCCGTCGCTTCCCAGGCACCGGCCTGGCTTGCCGCCAGGACAGCCGCGATGGCAAGTCCGCTGGTCCAGAACTTCATTTTGTCCTCCCTGACTGGATTTTGAAGGTGGATACGTCCTTCACAAGTCTTCGTCAATAATATTATTAATAATCTTGTTGATGGAACGACCGTGACTTCCTTTGCTAGACTCGTGCGCGGCGCCACCGAGGGACGACATGTCGACAGCACTCGAAACCGAACTGGAAAACGACATCATCTTTGGTGTCTACGCGCCGGGCACGCGGATTACCGAGGACAGCGTGATGGCGCAGTACGACGCCAAGCGTCACGCGGTGCGCAACGCCTTCGCTGAACTGGAAAGTCGGGGCCTGCTTGTCCACCGGCCGCACCGCGGCGTCGAGGTGGTCGAGTTCACGCCCGACGAGGTCGATGCCCTGTACGATGTGCGAATCGTGCTCGAGTCTGCCGCCGCAGAACGCACGCGTTTGCCTGTCGATGGGCAGATCATCATGCGCCTGGGCGAGATTGCGCAGAACCACGCCATGGCTGTCGCGCGCGAGGACTTCCGCGAGGTCTTCTGGCTCAACCAGCAGTTCCATGAACTCCAGTTTGCCTGCTGCGAAAACCCCCGCCTCGCTGCGCTGATCGCCAAGCACGCGCGCATGGCGCAACCGATCCGGGTCGTTAAGTACGACGACCGGGAGCACATGGCCACCGTGGTTGCCCAGCACCGCGCCATTATCGACGCCATGCGGGGAACCTCACAGGAGGCGTACGTCAAGGCGACGCGCGAACACCTCCCCGCATCCGCCGAGGCCTACCGCATCCTCTATGCTCGACGCTTCGGCAACAAGCGCGCGGTGCGTTGACCGCAGGACAACAGGACCGAATGGCCCGTGCGATCATCCCAGCCGACCGGCTGCGTCGAGCCGCACCAGCGGAACGACGTCCAGCCGGAAGATGTCCGGCCGGACCTCCGGGAACAGGCGCCGGACGAGCGGATCGTGGCCCGGCACGACATGCTCGATCCTTCCGGACAGGCCCCGAATGCGCCGGAAGCCCGCGAGCATGTCCTCGACGTCGACCACGATTGGAAAGGGCCTTTCACTCAGGAAGTTCTCGTAGAAATGCGCGGCGTCCGAGGCGAGGCAGATCCAGCCTTCGCGCGTCAGGACCCGCACCGCCTGAAGACCGCGCGAGTGACCGCCGATCCGGTGAACGGTGACGCCCGGGGCGATCTCGGCGTCGCCGTCGTGAAAGACCACGCGCCCCGAATAGACGTGGCGCAGCATCTCGGCCACATGGACATAGGTAAACGGCATCCGGAGCGCGTCGTGGCACATGCAGGGGCCGGTGGCATAGGCCATCTCGGCCGCCTGGAGGTGGAAGCGCGCCTTCGGAAAGCGACCGAGCGAGCCCGCGTGGTCGTAGTGGAGATGTGTGATCACCACCGTCTCGACCGTCTCCGGGTCGATCCCGAAGCCTGCGAGCTGCACCGCAGGGTCCTGAAGGATCGGACGCCCCCGCCGCCGCCCCTCCGCCTCGTCATAGCCGGTGTCGACGACGATCGTCCGGCTGCCCGACGTCAGGACCCAGACGAAGTAGTCCATCGGATGCGGCGCGGCGTGGTCGTCGTCCTTCAGGAAGCTGTCGCCGCGGGTGCGCGCGTTCCGGTCGGCATAGCGCAGCGCGTGGACTTCCCAGAGCTCACTCATTCCGCCTTCTCCGGCAGGACACGTCCGCGAAAGGGATAGCGCGGATCGGCATAAAGGCCGATGACGCCACCCGTCGGCACGATGGCCTCGACCGCCGCCTCGTCCGCATCGGTGAAGGCGGTGGCGGGGCTGGCGAGATAGTCCTCCAGTTGCCCAAGCGTCCGCGGCCCGACGAGAACGCTCGTCACCGCGCGGTTCTCCAGAACCCAGCGCAGGGCGAGGTCGGCCGGCCGCCTGTCGGTTGCCTCCGCTCGGGCTGCGAAGACGCGGGCGGCGGCAAGCAGGTCCTCCCGCATCTCGGTCTCGGCGATCCGCCTGTCGCCGCGGGCCGCGCGCGACCCTTCTGGCACACCGCGCGCGTACTTGCCGGACAGCACGCCGCGGGCGAGCGGCGAATACGGCACCACGCCGATCCCGAAGTGGACGCAGGCCGGGATGTAGTCGACCTCGGCCGCGCGGTAGAGGGCGTGGTAGTAGGGTTGCGCCGCAACAGGGCGCGGGACGCCCAGCCGGTCCGCGATCCGTACCATCTCGGCGATCTTCCAGCCGCGGAAGTTCGAGAAGCCCCAGGCGCGGATCAGCCCCGCGTCGATGGCCTGCCCAAGCGCGCCGATGGTCTCCTCGAGCGGCGTCGCCTCGTCGTCCTGATGCAGGTAGTAGAGGTCGATGACATCGGTCCCGAGCCGGTCGAGGCTTCCCTTCAGCGCCTCGCCGATCCAGCGGGCCGACATGCCGCCGGACCCGGCCTGCCCGGGCACGGAGTTGCCAACCTTCGTGGCGATCCGCCAGCCCCCCCGGTTCGCGGCAATCGCACGTCCGACGATCCGCTCGCTCGCGCCGCCCGCGTAGGAGTCGGCGGTATCGAGGAAATTGCCCCCTGCCTCGGCGAAGCGGGCAACCATCTCGAGCGCCTCGCCTTCATCCGTCTGGTCGCCGAACATCATCGTCCCGAGGCAGAGCGCGCTGACGTCCCCGAGGGGGCCGAAGGGCCGGCGTTCCAGAAGCTCAGGCATCCGCATTCCCCTTTCGCGACCAGGTCAGCACCGCCTTTGCCGCGACGATCCCGCGCGTCTCGGCATCGAAGCTCCGGAAGTGGGCGGTCGCGAGATGCGCGTCGAAGGCCGCCGCATCGTCGTAGATCTCGTACAGGAACACCTCTTCCGGCCGCGCCGGGTCGTGCCAGACGTCGAAGACGCGGCACCCTGGTTCCCCGAGCGAGGCGCTGGCCTGCCCTGCCACGAGCCGCGCGAAGGCGGCCATGTGCCCGGGCTCGATCCGAAAGGTAACGCACACCGCGAATTCAGCCATTCTTCTCCTCCCCGTCCGCCAGCCCCGAGTCACGCTTGCGCCCGATCAGGCGGCCCGCCCCCGGAACCTGCGACAGGACGAGGAGCACGATTGCCGCCAGCAGGATCGCCGATGCAGGGCGCGAGAGGAAGACCGTGAGATCCCCATCCGAGACGAGAAGCGCACGGCGCAGGCTTTCGTCGAAGAGACCGCCAAGGATGACGCCGATGACCAGCGGCGCGATGGGGTACTTCATCTCGATCATCGCCCAGGCGACGAAGCCCACGCCCAGCATGAGATAGAGGTCGTTGATCCCGCCGCCGACCGAGAAGGACCCGATGGTGGTGAGGACGAGCACGACAGGCAGGAAGATCGTGGGCGACAGCTTGAGGATGCGGATGAAGACCCGCGCGGTCAGAAGGCCCATGATCGCCATGGTGAAGGACGCCATCACAAGGATGGCCACGATGTGCGTGATAAGCCCAGGGTCGATCGTGGGCCCAGGGGTCACATTGTTGATCTTGAGCGCGCCGAGCAGCGCGGCGGCCGGCGGGGAGCCGGGGATGCCCAGCACCAGAAGCGGGATCAGCGCACCGCCGATGGCGGCATTGTTCGCCGTCTCGGCCGCGATCAGGCCGTTGTAGGACCCCTTGCCGAAGCGGTGGCCATCGCGGCAGACGTTCTTCCCGACACCGTAGGACACCCAGCCCGCCACATCCTCGCCCACGCCCGGAAGCGCCCCGATGCCGACCCCGATCATGCCGGAACGCACGATGTGCACCAGCTTGTCGCGCAGGAGCGCGAGTTCCGGCACGATCCGCCCGATGATGGGCGGCTTTGCCTCGATCGCGCCCTTTCGCAGTCCCTCGATGATCTGGGGGATGGCGAAGGCGCCCATCAGGACGGGCACGACCTGGAAACCCGACAGGAGATAGGACCAGCCGAAGGTGAATCGGCTTTCCGACAGGATCGGGTCGAGCCCGACCATCGCCATCGCAAGCCCGATGAAGCCCGAGATCCAGCCCTTGATGACGAGGTCCTCGCTCATCAGCGTGCCGCAGATCAGGATGCCGAAGAGCGCCAGCAACGCCTTTTCGGGCGATGCGATGGACCGCGAGACCATCAGCAGAAGCCAGACGAAGCACAGAAGGCACAGCGTGCCGATGAGCGTCCCGATGAAGGAGGCGACGGTCGTGAGGCCAAGCGCCCTGCCCCCATGGCCCTGGACCGTGAGCGGGTAGCCGTCCATCGCCGTCGCGGCCGAGGCCGCCGTGCCGGGAATGTTGAGCAGGATCGACGGGTAGGAGCCGCCGTAGATCGCCCCCACATAGGCCCCGATAAGCGCGATCAGCGACTGGTCCAGCGGAAACTTGTTGCCGAAGAAGCCCGTGAGGATCGTCACGGCGAGCGTCGCCGTCAGTCCCGGAAGGGCGCCGAAGACGATGCCGAGGAACACCGAGGCGATCAGATAGACATAGGTGACGGGATCGAACGCCAGCGCGGCAAAGCTGCCGCCGAAGGCTGCGATCTGGACGAGGGCAGCCTCCATGTCAGTCCCTCGCCAGCCAGGGTTTTAGCGTGACGAAGTAGTGGTACTCGATCACGCTGAAGAGCAGCCCGCCGCGGTTCGGCACGTTCTGCCGAAACCCGAACGCCATCGCGAGGACGAGGAGAAGCGGGATGACAAAGCCGATCGTGGGCGCGGCAAGCGCGATACCGGTCCGCCCGCCGGGACGCCCACGCACCTCGACGTAGCCCGCGACGGCAAGCGCGACGAAGCAGGCGAGCGCGACAAGATCGTCGTCGTGCGGGGTTGTCCATTCCGACTGCGGGAAGTTCGCGATCAGCGCATAGAGACCCGCCACCGTAACCGCGCCGAGCGACAGGAGCATCGGGCGCGTCCGGCCCTCGTGGAAGCTGAGGATCATGGCGGTCACGATGAGCGCGCTGGCGATGGTGAAATCGACGCGGGGGACGAGCGCGAAGATGTAGAGGGCGAGGATGACGGCGATGGCCGCGACCTTCCCGCTGACCGAGAAGGCGCGGCCCTGATGCCCGGCCCAGGGTGCGCCGCCGTCCCGGATCGCGACAGTGAGGAGGCCGAGCGACAACGCAAGGAGGATTGCGAAGACGCCATAGGGAACGAGTGCGGCGGAGTTGTACCACTCGGCCGAGACGCCCGCGGCGCTCGCCTTGAAGAATGGCAGGAGCGAGGTCCGCCAGAGGAAGAAGATCGCGAGCGCAAGAAGGACGCAGCCCGCCCAGAAGTCGCGCCGCCTGAGCGTCAGCTTCTCGTCGTCAGTCATCAGGGCCTCCGCGATAACGCGCCCCGTGCCGAGCATGGCACGGGGCGCGGGTCTGAACGATCAGGGCTTCTCGATCCCGAGGGAGGCCGGGTCGATCTCGGTTGCGCCAAGTTCGTGCAGGGTCCAGGCAAAGTTGCTCTCGAGTGTCGCGAAAATCGCGCTCGCCGCGTCACCGTAAGCGCCGGAAAGGTCGTAGAAGTTCTGCTCGGCCCAGGACTTCACGGTATCCGACGCCATCGCGGTCTCGAAGGCAGCACCCAGCACGGCCTTCACGTTGTCCGGCGCGTCGGCACGCACCGCGAAGCCGATCGCCTGCTTGAGAGGCAGGTACTTCGTCAGGTCGGGATACATGTCGAAAGCGGACGGGATCGAGCCGCCGGCCAGTTCGCGCGGCTCGGCCGTTAGCATGGCCAGCGGCTTCAACTCACCCCCGGCGATGAGCGGCTGCTGCTCGGCGAGAGAGGTCACGAGAACCTCGACTTCGCCCGAAAGCGCAGCTTCCTGCGCAGGGCCCGAGCCGCCGTAAGGCACGAAGCGGAACGTGGCCCCTGTGCCGTTCTCGAGCGCAAGAAGGTTCAGGTGGTGGATCGACCCTGCACCCGACGCGGCGGCGGTGATCGTTCCGGGGCTTGCCTTGGCCGCCTCGATCAGCGCCTCAAGCGTGTCATACGGCGAATCTGCAGATACGGAGATGACGCCGGGTGAACCGCCCACGATGAACGGGTACCAGGCATCGAACTTCCGGTCCCAGCCGCCCTGCACTGCAGCTGTGACGTTCGATTCCGAGATCCCGGCCAGTGTGTAGCCGTCCGCGGGCTGGTTCATCACGTAAACCATGCCGTTCGAGCCAGCGACACCACCTGTCTGGTTGATAACGCTGATACCGACGGGCAGCGCTTCCTCCATCTCGGCCATGATCATCCGGTTGATCGTGTCGGTGCCGCCCCCGGCGCCCCAGACGACTGCAGTCGTGATGTCGCGGAACGGGTAGTCCTGCGCGACGGCGGTGCCGCCCAGCGTCATGGCCGCGGCGGCCAGTCCGATCAGGTGCTTCATGGTCTCCTCCTCCGGGTTTCGGCGCGGCATGGTTCTCCGCACACATTAATGCATAGACTTGCGTATGCGTTGTTGTATTGATAGTCAAGTGGTACGGCGCGCGCTGATGCGGGAAAGGAGACCTCGGAATGTCCACGAACGTGCAGGAAAGGCCGACCGCGGTCGAGGAAGTCCGTGTTGCCGTCTTCCAGGGCGACGGCATCGGGCCGGAGGTGATGGCACCGACACTCGACCTTCTGCGGAGATGCTGTGGCGACGAGGTCTCCTTCGCCTTCAACGATGCCCCTGCCGGCGCCGGACACTTCGCCCGCTATGGCGAGGCATTGCCGCCCACGTCCATGGACGAGGCGCGACAAGCGGACGCGATCCTCCTGTCCGCCATGGGCCTGCCCGACGTGCGCTACGCCGACGGGACCGAGATATCGCCCCAGATCGACCTGCGGTTTGCGCTCGACCTGTATGCCGGTGTCCGGCCTGTAACTGTGGTACCGGGTCAGCCCTGCCCGCTGTCCGACCCGCGGGCCCGAAATCTCGACTTCGTCCTCATACGCGAATCGACCGAGGGGCTGTTCCATTCCCACGGACGCGGTGTCGTGACCGAGGATCGTGAGGCGCGCGAGACGCTTCTCATCACGCGCCGCACGTCCGAGCGTCTGTTCGACTTCGCCTTCGCTCTGGCCGGACAGCGGCGCGACCAGGGGCGCGGCCGCGGTTGCGTCACCTGCGTCGACAAGGCGAACGTCTTCCAGTCCTTTGCCTTTTTCCGCAAGATCTTCCGCGAGCGTGCGGCGCTCCATGCCGACATCGGCGCGGAGGTCGCCTATGTGGATGCAACAGCGCTCTGGATGGTGCAGAAACCGTGGGAGTTCGACGTGCTGGTGACCGAGAACATGTTCGGCGACATTCTCTCGGACCTCGGGGCCGGGCTGATGGGCGGTCTTGGCTTTGCGCCCTCGGCCGATATCGGCGACGGACATGCCGTCTTTCAGCCCTGCCACGGTAGCGCGCCAGACATCGCGGGAAAGGGCACCGCCAACCCTGCCGCCATGATCCTCTCGGGCGCCATGATGTTGGACTGGCTGGGGCGCGAACGTGGCAGCGCGGCGCTCGTCTCCGGCGGAGAGCGGCTGCGCCGAGCGGTGGGTGCCGCGATCGCCGCCGGCACCGCCCGCACCCGCGACGCGGGCGGCACCGCCTCGACCGAGGATTTTGCGCGGGCCGTGGAGGACCATCTTGCCTGATGCGGGTCGCCCCCGGCGCGTGATCTGCGTGGGCGCGGGTTACTTCGCCGCCTTTCACCACGCCGCCTGGCGCGACCTTCCCGGCGCGACGCTCGTCGCCATCGTGGATCGCGACGTGGAGAAGGCCCGCGCCGCCGCGCACGGGAACGAAAGGATCCATTCGACACTGGAGGAGGCGCTCGATCCGGGGGATATCGACCTCGTCGACATCGCGACGCCGCCCGACACCCACCTAGGCCTGATCGATACGGCGACAGCGGCAGGCTGCGACGTGATCTGCCAGAAACCGCTCTGCGGCGGTCTGGCCGGTGCGCGCGAGGCCGTGGCGCTGACCGCATCGCGCGCGGCAACACTGGTCGTGCACGAGAACTTCCGCTTCAAGCCGTGGTGGCGGGCGCTGAAGGTCGAGATCGACGCCGGGCGGCTGGGCCACCTCTATCAGATAGCCTTTCGCCTGCGTCCCGGCGATGGCCAGGGACCGCGCGCCTATCTCGACCGACAGCCCTACTTCCAGACGATGCCGCGGCTCCTGATTCACGAGACCGCCGTGCACTTCGTCGATGTCTTTCGCTTCCTGATGGGCGAGCCCGCCTGGGTCTGGGCCGACCTCCGGCGCCTCAACCCGGCCATCGCGGGGGAAGATGCCGGCCTCGTCGTCTTCGGCTGGGAGGATGTGCGCCGGGCACTTTTCGACGGCAACCGGCTCGCCGATCATCCTGCCGAGAATGCCCGCCTCGTCATGGGCGAGGCGCTGGCGGAAGGCTCGGACGCGGCGATCGCCATCGATGGCGACGGCCGCGTGGCGCGGCGCAGGCGCGGCGAGGCTGAGTGGACCGACATTCCGGTGCCTGTCCGCGCGGATGAATTCGGCGGCGGCTGCGTCCGCGCGCTTCAGGACCATGTGCTTGCCTGTCTTGCCGAGGGACGCACCCCGGAAAACACCGCCGCCGACTACCTGCGCAACCTCGAGATCGTGGAGGCGATCTACGAGTCCCACCAGACGGGCAACCGTACTATGCTGACCTGTGGGAACGGGAACTAATGACGAAGCTCGACATGCCGGACGGAACCAGGGCCGCAAACCAGGTGCTGCGCGTCGCCGAGACGCTGAAGCAGATGATCATAAACAACGAGCTCGCGCCGGGGTCGAACCTGCTCGAATCGGAACTGAGCAGGATGCTGGACGTATCGCGCACGCCGATCCGCGAGGCGGCGGTGATCCTCGAAGGGCGGGGTCTTGTGGAGATCATCCCGCGCCGCGGTATCCGCATCGTTCCGCTGACGACCTCGGACATGGAGGAGATCTACGACATTCTCACCGAGCTCGAACCTCTTGCCGCTGCGCGCGCCGCCGAATTGCGGCTTCCGGATGCGGCCTTCGACGAAGTCGAGGACTGCCTGGCGCGGATGGAACGGGCGCTGTCCGGGGGAGACCGCCTGTCCTGGGCCGCCGCCGATGACGAGTTCCACAGCCGCCTCGTTGCGCTTTCTGGCAACGGGCGCCTGATGCAGGTCGTCGGGATGTTCAGCGACCAAGTGCACCGCGCGCGGCTTCTCACGCTCCACATGCGCCCCCTGCCCCACGCTTCGAACGAGAACCATCGCGCGCTTGTTGATGCAATCCGGCGAGGCGAGGCCGAGGAAGCCCGGCGAATTCACCGGGAGCACCGGCTGCTGGCGAAGGACCTGCTGATCGGGATCCTGAAGCAGCACGGGCTCAGGCAGTTCTGACGATCACACATGCCCTCTAGGACCGCGAAAGGCGGTCGTCAACGCAGTTCGGAAGCAATGCTCAACCGGTAGACCGTGCTTGCGGTGTCGCAGAACACGCAGCGCAACTCGTCCCTTCCTATTGCCGCAAGCATTTGGGAGAGTTGCTCCACCTGACGCGCGAGCGGGCAATTGACCCGTTCGACGGGAAGGTTGGACCCGTACATGACGCGCCGGGCGCCGAGTTGGTCCAGTAGATGCGACACATGGGGGCCGAGGACTTCGGGAGCCCAGTCCCTGTCCGCCGTCCAGAGCCCGGACAGCTTCACGTAGACGTTCGGCTCGGCCGCCATTCCGGAAATGCCGCTCATCCAGTCGGATCGGTTCCCGGGCCGCGCGGGCTCGAGCGTCGCGAAATGGTCGATGACGATCCGGAGCGACGGGTGCCGTCGCGCAAACCGTGCGACCTCGGCCAGTTGATCGGGCACGACGACCATCTCGAGGCAGAGATCATTGTCCGCCAGAAGCCGCCCCATGTCGTGAAGGCCCGCGTCACACAGGACGTCCGGGCGCCGGGCCACGCGCCACCGCCCCTCGTTGTCCCATGCGACCGGGGTTCGGACACCCCGCAACAGCGGGAACGCCCTGTGGCGGCGCAACAGATCAGCCGCTCCGGCATCTGTGAGGTCGACCTCGGCGACGACCGCCGTCGGCCAGCCCGTCCGGTCGGACAGGTCCTGCAGCCAGCGCGTCTCCTCGGCCGGGTCGGCCGCGCCGCAGTTCGCCTGCACGTGCACGCTGGCGACCAGGGGAAGTCCAGCCATTTCCGCGAGGTAGTCCTCAGGCAGGTAATCCCGCCTGATCAGGCTCTTGTCGCCGAACCGGGCAGGCGGCGCGGTCGGTGCGAGCCAGGAATAGGGAAACCGGCCCAGCTGCCAGAAATGATGGTGCGCGTCGACAAGCGGGACGCCCGACAGAAGGCCAAGCGCATCCGCGCCGGTCGTTGTGCCGGTCGGCGGCGCGGTCAATAGGTGGCCCGGCCGCCGGACAGATCGAAGACCGCGCCGGTCGTGAAGCTGTTCTCGCGCGAGCAGAGCCATGCGATCATCGCCGCCGCCTCGTTCAGTTCGAGGAACCTGCCACGGGGGATCTTCGAGAGCATGAAGACGATGTGCTCCTGCGACATCTGGTCGAAGATGCGCGTGCGCGCGGCGGCAGGCGTCACGCAGTTCACCGCGATGTCGAGATGCGCCAGTTCCTTGCCGAGCGACTTGGTCAGGCCGATCACCGCGGCTTTCGAGGCGGAATAGGCCGAGGCGTTGGGGTTGCCCTCCTTCCCCGCGACCGAGGCGATGTTGACGATCCGCCCGTATCCGGCAGCGATCATCGCGGGCGCGACGGCGCGATTGACGTGAAATGTTCCGAGAAGATTGATCTCGGTGATCGCGCGGAATTCGTCGACTGGGTAGTCGACGAGCGGGCCGTTCGACCCGGCGATCCCGGCCGAGTTCACCAGGATCTCGACCCCGCCGCAGGCCGCGCGCGTCGCGTCCATGGCCCGCTGTACGCTGTCCCAATTGGCGATGTCGACCTCGAACGCGCAGGCGTCGGCGCCGATGTCCCGGGCGGTGGCTTCCGCAACGGCGCCGTCCCGATCCCAGAGGACGATCCTTGCGCCCTCCTTCGCGAGACGTTCCGCGACGGCCCGCCCGATGCCCTGGGCGCCCCCCGTGATGATCGCAGTCTGCTTATCGAAGTCTGTCATTCCGCCAGTTCTTTCCTTGGATGTGAAATGCCTTGTTCCGCGCCGCCAGCTTCGTCCGACCGGAGGAGAACGTGAAGAGCCTCCACCGCACGTGCGCCCACATGACCCGGGCTTTCGTTGCGACCTGTCCCAAGCGCGATGTCCACGAGCCGGTTGGCGGGGCCTTCGCAACTGTAGGCCCAGGCCCCGTGCGGCACCTCCGCCGTCTCGGTCGTCCCGTCCGGCAGCTTCAGCACAAGCCTCTCGGTCTCGATGTCGAGAAGGACTGACCCCGCGGTTCCATAGAGGCGCAGGTCCACCTCGAATCCATGGCCCGTCGGAACACCGCAGCTTCCCGAAAGGACGCCTGTCGCCCCATTGCTGAACCGGACGGCGGCGGCGTCGTGCAGGTCGATCGTCGACGGCGCCTCGAAGACGAGGGCCTTCACCGCCGACACCCGAAGGTCCGTCGCCCAGAACAGGAGCCCGAGCGCGTGGGACAACTGCCCGAAGGCATAGCCCCCGCCTCTGTCCGGGGATTCCCAGGTGCTGCGCTCGGGCTGGATCGCAACATGGCTCCAGCGACCCAGCCCACCGCCCGAGAAGATCGCCCGCGTGAAGGAGGCCATATGGCAGACGACGTGCTCGATTTTCCCAATGCGGGCGACCATGCGGCCCAGTTCGTCGAGCCCGGGCTTGTAGTTCCAGCCGTAGGCGACCAGCAGTTCGCGGTCGGCTCTGCGGGCAGTCTCCACCAGATCCCAAGCCTCGTCCGGGTCGAGGCACATCGGCTTCTCGACGAGGACATGGCAGCCCTTTTCCAGGAACGCTTTGGCATGAACATAGTGAAGGTTGTGCGGCGAGGAGACGACAGCTATGTCGATGTCGCGGTCGAGGATTTCGGTCCAGTCCTCTGTGGCGAAGGCGAAGCCGAATTCCTTCTGGATCAGGTCGAGCTCGGTCCGGCCGAGGCGGCAGACGCTGTCCAGCGTCACCTCGGGCCGCGACGCGAGCACCGGGATGTGCATCCGGTAGGCAAAATGACCCGCGCCGATCACCGCCGCCTTCAGCATCGGACGCGGCCCGGGCGGCGCACGGCAGCGGAGGTTGGGGTCATGTGCTCTTCCTGATCTTGAGGTGGTAGCCGACGTCGTGCACCGACCGGTCCGCGTCGCCGCCCTGAAGCCGCTCCACGACAAGCGCGGCCGCGCATTCGCCGATTCGGTGACCCTGGATCTGGACCGTCGTCATGGGGATCGGGAGAAGCGCCGACAGGCTCAGGTCGCCGAAACCGGCGATGGCTACGTCCTGAGGCACGCGCACCCCGTTCGAAATGCACCACAGCATCGCGCCATGGGCCGGTAGTTCGGCAAGAAAGAAGACCGCGTCCGGTTTGCGCTTCCTCGCCAGAAGCTCCTGCATCAGGGGGCCACCGCTTTCGATCGTCGCGGGATTGTCGAACTCGACGATCGTGTCTGGGTCGATCTCGCGCCCGGCGCCCCGCATCGCATCGATAAATCCCCGGGTCCGGTCGGCGGCTTGGTCGTTGTTCCGCGACGCCCCGCCGACCATGACGATCTCGCGATAACCTTTTTCTATCAGATACCGGGTCATCTCGGCAGCGGCGGCATAGTTGTCGAAGCCGACGGCGCTGTCGATCACCTCATCGCTGACGTTCCATGCCTCGACGACGGGGCCGCCGTACTGCTTGAGAAGCTTCCGCGTCGCCTCCGTATGCGAGAAACCGGTCAGGATGATCGCGTCCGCCTGTCGGGCGATGAAGGTGCGGACGGCATCCTCCTCCTTCTCGGGGGACCAGTTGCTCACCGCGAGGAGCATGCGCAGGCCATGCGCGTCGAGCGACTTCGTGACACCCTGAACGAAGTCCGCGAAGAGAGAGCTGGCCAGGATCGGGACGACGACACCGATCATATCCGACCTTTTCGACAGCAGCGACCGGGCCGTCAGATTGGGCACGTATCCGAGGTCCGCGATGGTCTGCTGGATTCTCGCGCGCGTCTCCGCATGCACCGTCTCGGGACGCCGCAATGCCCGCGAGACGGTGATCAGCGACAGGCCGGCGGCCTTGGACACGTCCTTGAGCGTGACCTTCCTGTTCGTCTCCGCCACCACCGAATTCACCTCACCGTCCCGTCCGCGACTCGACCTTCCGGACCGCGCAGACGCTAGCGTCGAAGCAGGCCCGGGTGCGAAAATTGCAATTGACACACGAGTATCATTGCCCTTAGGGTCCGTCAATATGAAATGACACTCGAATGTCATTCGTTCTCTTACCTCGATACGAGGGACTCGACCAACCGGGAGGAACACATGACTGACTCAATTAGCCGGCGCAGATTCCTTGGAACCACCGCGGCAGCGGGTGTCGCGACGGTCGCGCCAATGCGATCCGCCCGCGCGGCATCCGGCGAGATTTCCGTCTGGAAGTTCGGCGGCACCCCGACCGAGGTCGAGCAATGGGCCCTGCGCAATGATGTCTTCACTGCGGGGCACCCTGACATCACGCTTAACTATTCTTTCTTCAACGGGCAGATCCGCAGGCAGAAGATCCTTGCGGGTTTCCAGACGCGGCGCCTTGCGGACGTGATCATTGCCTTCGGCCAGGACATCCCCGAGTTCGCGGGCTTCGAGATGATCCAGCCGCTCGATGACATCGCGGGCGACCGGCTTGCAGGATGGAAGGAGCGCATCGTCCCCGAAGTGCTGGCCTCCGGCATGCACGAGGGCAAACTCTATGGCCTGCCGACCTATGTTGACATGGCGAGCTTCCTCGCCGTGAACCTGGACGCGCTGGAAGAGGCGGGGTTCGACCGTCCGCCTGCGACGTGGAGCGAACTGCGCGAATATGCCAAGGCCATGACCAAGCCTGATCGTCCGGGCATCGCCTTCCCGGCGACGACGGCGCCGGTCGACATCAACATCTTCGAAGGCATCGCCTATGCCAACGGCGGCCGGATCTTCGACGAAGAGACCGGCAAGGTCACGCTGAACGACCCGGGCGTCGTCGATGCGCTTCAGCTGTACGTCGATCTCATCGCGGACGGATCGACAGCCCCGGCCACGTCGCTCACTGAAACCTTCTTCCGCGACACCGCGCAACTGTTTGGCCAGGGCCGCTCGGCCATGTGGATCGGCCTGTCGTGGCTCAATACACCCTGGGGGGTGGGCGACGGCATCCGCTGGACCGGCGTTCCCTTCCCGCGCCCCGATGCGCCGAGCGGCAGCTTCCCACCGGTCGCCGCAATCATGGACCCGACCGCCATCCTCATGGTCTCGTCGCGGGCCGCGAATCCCGAGGCCGCCATCGAGTACCTCGACTTCTGGTCGCAGAACGAGCAGCTGGAAATCTGGGGCGGTCAGCCCGAGGTCGCCCGGATCCCCGCCGGCAAGGCGGCCTGGGACAACGCAGAACTGGCCGAGGTCTGGCCGAACTGGGTCGAGGCCTACAACGCAGGCACGCTCTTTGCCGGCGCAGCCCCGATGCCCCGCTTCATCGGCGTGTCGGCCATCGAAGCCGCGCTCGGAACTGCGATCCAGGAGGCGGTGCTCGGGCAGAAGACGCCGCAACAGGCGCTCGATGACGCCACCGCGGCAGCTCAGACGCAGATCGACCTACTCCGCGGCTGAGCCCGCAAGCGAGCCAAGAGGGCGCGACGACCATGCAGAATGACCGCCTTCTGGCGTATTTCATGATATTGCCTGTGGTGGCGGCCGTCCTGGCCTTCGTCGTCGGCCCCACCTACAACGTTGCCACGCTCAGCCTCACTACGATCGTCATGGGGCAGGAGCGTGGCTTCGGAACCCTCGACAACTTCCGCGCGCTCACGAACGACCCGGTATTCTGGGTGGTGATGAAGAACACCGCCATCTGGATCGCAGGCGGCACGGTGCTTTGCGTGCTGGTTGGCCTCGCGGTGGGCACGTTCCTCGCCATAGACTCGCGCCTGACGACAGGGCTGCGGGCCCTGATCCTTCTGCCTTGGGTCCTGCCCGACGTGGTGACCGCAATGGCGTGGAAGTGGATGCTGCACGGGCAGGTCGGCATCATCGGGCAGACCCTTCAATCCTCTGGGTTGACGGAACAGCCGATCTCGTTCCTCGGCGACCCGGATCTCGTCATGTGGACGCTTGTGGTGGTGCTGATTTGGCGGAAGATGCCGCTTGTCGCGCTCATCCTTTGCGCTGCGATCCGCTCCGTGCCCGACGAACAGCTGGAGGCCTCGCGCATGGACGGGGCCACGGCCTTGCAAAGGTTTCGCTTCGTCGTCCTGCCGAACATCGCGTTCTCGCTCACCGCGGTCACGGTGATCTCGATGATCTGGATCACCGCAGAATTCGCGCTGCCCTGGATCATGACAGGGGGCGGTCCGGCCAACTCGAGCCAGATCATGGCAACCTACATCTACCAGCAGAGCTTCGAATTCTTCAACTGGGGCGTCGCCTCGGCGATGTCGGTGGTCAACCTCGTGATGCTCGCCTCGACCGTCGGCCTGTACCTCTACGTCAACCGCCGGTCCTGGGCATCGGAGGGATCGCAATGAACGAGGCTCCCCGCACGCTCTACTGGATGTTCCTCAGCCTGATCGGCGTCGTGATCGCGATCTACATCCTGTTCCCGATGTTCTGGCTGTTCCTCGCATCGTTCAAGACGCAGGCCGAGCTCGCGAGGCTGCCGGTCTCCTTCTGGCCTCAGACGCCGACGCTGGACGCCTACGCTGCGCTCTTCTCGCCGACCCACCAGAAGGGCCAGTTGCTCGACTGGCCGCAGGTGATCCGCAACAGCTTCTTCGTCGCGGTCACCTCGACGATCCTGGTGGTCTTCTTCGGAACCCTCGCGGGCTACGCCTTCGCGCGGCTGCGGTTTCCGGGCCGGGACCTGATCCTCGGCGGGCTCCTGATCAGCCGGATGTTCCAGGGTGCGGCCCTCTTGCTGCCAACCTACCGGCTGATGAACATGATCGGCCTTCAAGACAGCCTTGTCGGCCTCGTGCTCCTCTACAGCGCCTTCGGCCTGCCCTTCGCGACCTGGATCATTGCCTCGAGCCTGCGTGAAATTCCCCGCGAATTGGAAGAAAGCGCAATGATGGACGGTGCTAGCCGCCTGCAGAGCATGGTGCTCGTCGTCCTGCCACTGGCGACGCCGGCGCTGATCACCGCCGCGATGTGGCACTTCGTCGGCGCCTGGTCAGAATTCGCCTTTGCGTCGATCCTTCTGGAATCCAACGACAACAAAACGGTAACGATCGGGCTGGCCAGCTTCGTTGAGCTCTTCACGCTGGAATTCCAGTTCGTGGGCGCCGCGGCCACCATCGTCGCGATGCCGATCATGCTCATCTTCTTCTTCGGCCAGCGCTACTTCACGCGCGGCCTGCTGGCCGGGGCGGTCAAGGGATGAAGATCGTCTCGATCGCCGCCCGGGCCGTCGACTGCGGGTTCCAACGCCAGGCACTGCAGACAACGCGCGTCGCCTCGCCCATGTCCCGTTTTCCACGCTTTGCGGCCCAACGCTCCAGCTGGATGTGGCCCACAAAGAAGGTCTTCGTCCGGATCGAGGCAGAGGACGGCCTCTTGGGCTGGTCCTGCACGAATGGCGGCGAGATCGTAGAGATGATCGTGAACGCCCATCTCGCTCGGCTGCTCACCGGCGAGGCGACGGACGACATCGACACCTGTTGGGACCAGATGGTCGCGGCGCTGCTTCCCAACGATCGCTCCGGCTTTGCAATGATGGCGGTGGCTGCGATCGACATCGCGCTTTGGGATCTGAAGGCCCGTGCCAGCAGCAGACGGCTGGTCGATCTCTTGGGCGGACCGCGGCAAGACACGCTGCCGGTCTATGCGACGACCTCGCAGCCAGAGGGCTTGTCCGGGGGCGGATGGCGCGGGCTCAAGGCGGCGGCGCCCTATGGCCCGGAGGCCGGCGAGGAAGGCCTGAGCCTGAATCTCGACCTCATGCGAAGGTTTTCCGATGCCGCGGGCCCCGGCATGCCGATCATGATCGACGCCTTCATGGCCTGGGACGCAGACTACACGCTCCGCTTCGCCGAGGCCGCGCGCGATCTGCCTCTCGCCTGGATTGAGGACCCGCTTCCGCCGCACGACATTGAGGGGATGCTCAAGGTGCGTCGCGAAATGGACCCCAAGCTGCCCCTTGCGCTCGGCAACTTCGCCTTCTCGCTGGCCGACTGCACAGATCTGGTGCGCCATGGGCTTGCCGGCATCCTGCAACCAGACGTCGCCTGGGCCGGCGGCATCACCGAGGCACGACGCATCCTCGACATGGCGACGGCGGCGGGCGTGCCAGTGATCCTGCACAACAGCTGTGAACAACCTTGGGCGCTGGCCTTGGCTGCTGCCTGTCAGGCCAATCCGCTTGTCGAGTTCGTTGATCGTGGCCCTGACTCGGCACTCTACACCCTGATGGGGCCGCCCCCAAAATTGTCTGGCGGTCAGGTTGTCGCTCCAAGGGACGGCAACGCGCCGCCGGGCTTCGCAAGAGCGGCCTTTACCGTCCCGAAAATCGAAGGAACTTAGCCTCATGGGATCCGTCGCGCTCCGAAATATCCGCAAGTCCTATGGCGCCGTCGAGGTCCTGCACGGGATCGACCTTGAGATTGCCGAGGGTGAATTCACGGTCCTTGTTGGTCCTTCTGGATGCGGAAAGTCGACTCTGCTCCGGTCGATCGCGGGACTTGAGACGATCAGCAGCGGCGAGATCGTGCTCGACGGAAGGGTCATCAACCGGCTTCAGCCCAAGGACCGGGACATCGCGATGGTGTTCCAGAATTATGCGCTTTACCCGCACATGACCGTGGCGAAGAACATGGCCTTCTCGTTGCGGCTGGCGCGGGCCTCCAAGGCCGAAATCGACCAGAAAGTCCGGGCCGCCGCCGAGATCCTCGACCTCACTCCCCTGCTGGACCGTTATCCGCGCCAGCTCTCGGGCGGGCAGCGGCAGCGTGTCGCGATGGGGCGCGCGATCGTGCGCGACCCTAAGGTCTTTCTCTTCGACGAACCCCTGTCGAACCTTGACGCGAAGCTCAGGGTGCAGATGCGATCCGAGATCAAGGAACTGCACCAGCGCCTGCGCACCACGACGATCTACGTCACCCACGACCAGATCGAGGCAATGACGATGGCCGACAAGATCGTCGTCATGCGCGGCGGCCATGTCGAGCAGATCGGCCCGCCCCTCGAGCTCTACGACAATCCCGCGAGCGTCTTCGTGGCCGGCTTCATCGGGTCGCCTGCGATGAACTTCGTCCGGTCGACGTCCTCCGGGGACGCGCTTTTGATCGCTTCGAGCGAGGCGCTCGGCCGCCCGCGCGTGGAAATCCCGGAAGGACGCCCGGTCATCGCCGGCTTCCGACCCGAGGACATTCGTCTGTCGGACCAGGGCATTCCTGCGAAGATCGCCTTGATGGAACCGACGGGCGCCGAGACCCAGTTGACCCTCCGCACGGCCGTAGGATCCTTCGTGATGACGACCCGCGATCGGGTGCACCAGTCGCCGGGGGATGGCGTCCACCTCACGATCACTGAAGGCAAGCTCCACTGCTTTGATCCTGAAAACGAACGCAGCCTTGCGCGCGGGATGGTCGCGGCATGAGGGTCTCTGACGTCAAGGTTATCCGCTTCCGCACCCATGCCGACCGCTGGGACATCGGCCACGCGCGGCTGAAGCCGTCCGAGGAGGTGATCCAGACGGTGACCTGCATCGAAACCGACGAGGGCCTGACGGGCTATTTCTTCGGTGGCGGAAAGCATGGCGACCAGGACGGGATGACGCCGGACGAACAGCGGATGATCGAGGGGCGCGTGCGGGACCTGCTTCTGGGCGTTGATCCTTTCGATCGTGAAGCCGTGTGGAAATGGATGTGGGTCGCGAACCTGCCCGAGGTCGCGCAAAGCGTGATCGATTGCGCGCTCTGGGACCTCGCCGGGCGGTACGCGGGACTGCCGGTCTACAAGTTGATGGGTGCCGCGCGCGACAAGGTCCCGGCCTATGCCTCGACCTATCCCAACATCGGCCAGCCGCGCGTCTATGCCGAGCACGCGCTGGCCTGCAAGGCAGAAGGGTACCGGGCCTACAAGATCCATCCGCACTATTTCTGGAACCCAGACACCGGCCTGCCGACCAAGGGCCGCCCCTCGAACATCCGCGCCGATATCGAGACGATCAACCTTGTACGGCAGGCGGTCGGGCCGGACATGGTGCTGATGTACGATGTCTGGGGCACCTATCACACGATCGAGGAAACCATAAAGGTCGGCCGCGAACTGGAGCGAAACGACTTTTACTGGTTCGAGCATCCGATGCCGGAATACCGGGTCGAAAGCTATGTGCGGCTCTGTCGTGAACTGTCGATCCCGATCCTCGCGCCCGAGATCGCGGCGGGGGGCGTCTTTACGCGGGCCGAATGGATCCTGCGCGGCGCCTCCGACATGAGCCGAATGGACATTCGGCGCGGCGGCATCACCGGCTGCCGCAAGACCGCCATCGTCTGCGAGGCCTATGGCCAGCGCTGCGAGATCCACATGGCAGGCTGGGGCAACCTTCACGTCATGGGGGCCACATCGGAGGATACGAGCGAGTGGTACGAGAAGGGGCTGCTCGCGCCTGGCGTCGACTATGACGCGCCGCATCCCTACCTGGCGCGAAATTGCGATCCCATGGACGCGTCGGGCGACATCGCTCTGCCGACGGGGCCCGGGCTCGGCTATGAGCCAATCTGGGATCACATCACGGAGAACAAGGTCGCGGCATGACCATCCATCGCCGCGCCTGGACCATGCGCCTCCAGAAGGGCGCGGAGGCCGCCTACGACAAGGCCCATGCCGAGATCTGGCCCGATCTCCTTCAGCAGATGAAGGCGGATGGTATACGCAGCTTCCTGCTCTTCCGCTCAGGCTTGACCGTCTTCGCGGTTCAGGAACGCGCCCTTCCCTTCCCTCTACCGATCGAACCGCCAAGCGAGATCACCGCCAGGTGGTGGCGGGAGATGGCGCGGCTGATGGTGACGGACAGCACCGGCCGCCCCGTCCGAACGGAACTCAGGGAGGTCTTCTCCCTCGACGACAGCTTGCCCCAGAAGGAGACGACAGAGTGACCGGCATCACCGGCATCGTGCCAATCCTGTTGACTCCCTTCACCGACGATCATGCGATCGACTATGGCAGTCTAAGGCTGGAGGTCGACCACGCCCTCCGTGCCGGGGTCCACGGGCTCGGCATCGCCATCGGGAGCGAGATCTTCAAGCTCACCGTGGACGAGCGACTGAATATGCTGCGCGCCGTCGCCCAACAGGTGGACGGGCAGGTTCCGGTGATCATGAACACCTCCGCGCCTGGGACGGAGGTCGCCGTGCGGCTTGCTGTCGACGCGGCCAAGGCGGGCGCGACGCGCCTGATGATCTGGCCTCCCGACTTCTTCCCGACTGGCGCGGATGCGGTCGTCGCCCATCTTTCCCGGATCGCCGAAGCCGCAGGACTGCCGATCATCCTGCAAGACGTTCCGCAATCGCCGATCCCGCCTTCGCTTGCCCTACTCATCGCCGAAGCCGTGCCATTGGTCGATACGATCAAGGTCGAGACGCAGCCGACCGTCGAGCAGGTGCGGGTCATGGTCGCGGCGGTCGGCAGCCGGATGACGGTGCTGGGCGGCGCCGGGGGCGGAACCATCGTCGAGGAATTCCGCCGCGGCGGTCGAGGCACGATGCCCTTCGCGAGCCAGTCAACGGACTTCATGCGGGTCTGCCCTTGTCGCCGGCGACGAAGACACCGCCGAGACCGTGATCGAGCAGCGCATCCTTCCGATCAGCCGGCTCGGTTTCCAGGGGCGCGATCTCTTCTACCACGTTCACAAGGCCCTGCTGCAGCAAGAGGGCATCTTCCGCACCGCCGTGGTCCGTCCACCCACCGCGCAACCCGATGGCCCGACGATGAAGGAACTGGAGCGTCTCGTCGCACGACTCCAGCCGCTATCGGACTATACCAAGGACATTCGTGCATGAAGGTCGTTGACCGGAACGCAGATCACGATGGGCAGGCCCATGGCGGCAAGCGTGGCAAGCTCACCCGCCCGCATCTCTAGCCCGGCGACGCCCAGCACGGCCAAGGCCAGGGTGTCACGCCATCCCGGTTTCGCCTCCCTGTGGTCTCATGCGGCAAAGGTGGCTCATGCCGTGTCGCCGGGACCAAATAATACCCCGGCGAATGCCGTGCGAGACTACCGGCTGTTCACCTGGTGGTCGCGGGTTAGACTCCCGTCTCGCCCGTCACCAGGTGCGTCGCTCAGCGGAAAG